>CAMVQS010000069.1 GCA_947169685.1 uncultured Prevotella sp.
AATGTAAGATTATGGATAGAAATCAAATAGTTCAACCAGAGAACATCGTCTGCAAGAAGCCGACGCTGATGAACGACAACAATATGCACTACTGCCCAGGCTGTAGCCACGGCGTGGTACATAAGCTCATTGCCGAAGTCATCGAAGAGATGGGTATGGAAGACAAGACCGTAGGCGTATCGCCTGTAGGTTGCGCTGTCTTCGCGTACAATTATATAGATATCGACTGGCAGGAGGCTGCCCACGGTCGTGCTCCCGCACTGGCTACGGGTATCAAGCGCTGCTGGCCTGACCGTCTGGTGTTCACCTATCAGGGTGATGGTGACCTGGCTTGTATTGGTACCTGCGAGACCATTCATGCCCTGAACCGTGGCGAGAACATCGTCATCATCTTCGTCAACAATGCCATCTATGGTATGACGGGTGGCCAGATGGCTCCCACGACGCTGATCGGTCAGAAGACCTCTACCTGTCCTTACGGCCGTGACCCGCAGCTGCATGGTTATCCTCTGAAGATGGCTGACATTGCTGCTGGCTTGGAGGGTACCTGCTACGTCACTCGTCAGAGCGTGGAGAGCGTAGGTTCCATTAACAAGGCCAAGAAGGCGCTGCGCAAGGCTTTCGAGGCTTCGATGGCAGGCAAGGGTAGTTCGCTCGTGGAGTTCGTCTCTACGTGTAACAGCGGTTGGAAGCTTTCTCCTGCTCAGGCAAATGAATGGATGAAGGAAAACATGTTCCCCTTCTATCCCAAAGGTGACCTGAAGGACACTACAGGCGAGAAGTAAGATGTATGATGTAAGAAGTAAGAAATTATGAAGAAAGAGATAATTATTTCAGGTTTCGGAGGTCAGGGCGTGCTCTCGATGGGTAAGATTCTGGCCTATAGTGGACTGATGGAAGACAAAGAGGTGACTTGGATGCCTGCCTACGGTCCTGAGCAGCGTGGTGGTACGGCCAATGTGACGGTGATTGTCAGCGATGAGCGCATTTCGTCGCCCATCCTGAGCAAGTATGATATCGCCATTGTGCTCAACCAGCCTTCGCTCGAGAAGTTTGAGCCGAAAATCAAGCCTGGTGGCATCCTTATCTACGATGGTTTCGGCATTATCAACAAGCCGACGCGTAAGGATATCACCATCTACGAGATCAACGCGATGGACAAGGCCGCTGAAATGAAGAACAGTAAGGTCTTCAACATGATCGTGCTGGGCGGACTCCTGAAGGTGGCTCCTGTGGTCAGCACGCGTGGTGTGGAAAAGGCTTTGAAGAAGACGCTTCCTGAGCGTCACCACAGCCTGATTCCCCTGAACATGCAGGCCATAGAGGAGGGCGGAAAGATTATCGAGGAAGTTAAATAAGTGCTTGATAGTCTGGAATTTCCTGCATGAACTCGTAACGGCCTCGTTCGTAATCCATCCGACAGCAATAGTGCTGAAGGCCATTGCTGACAATCAGATAATCCACGTGCAACAGAAGGTTGTACGTGGATATTTGGTTAAAGACCTTCTGTGTAACGGCAACAGAGGGCGCTTTGTATTCAATAATCATGCGAGGATGCATCTCCTTATTATATAATAGGGAGTCGCAACGCAGCCGTTTCTGGCCAATCTTCAGTTCAATTTCATTACCCAACAGTGCCTGCGGATAGCCTTTGTGCTCCACCAGAAAGTGGGTGAAGTGCTGGCGAACCCATTCCTCAGGCGTCAGCGCAACAAAACGACGGCGCAAGAAGTCGAAAATCTCCGGCTTCTCGCGCGTTCCTCTTAGTTTTACGTCGAATGGCGGCAGGTTGAGTGCTTGCATGTTTGTCTTACAGGTTCGGCGTGTCCCAGATTTTGGTCTGCATACAGGTGATATTCTGTGTCAGCTTACCCACCTTGAGGGTAAAGTCTCCCTCCTCGATGGTCCATCGTCCATCAGCTCCTACAAAGGCTAACTGCTTGGCTGGCAGGCGGAAAACGATGGTCTTAGTCTCGCCGGGTTGCAGCTCCACCTTGGCGAAGTCGCGCAGTCGTTTGTTGTCAGGAACGATGCTGGCCACGAGGTCACTGCTATAGAGCAGTACGGCTTCCTTGCCCATGCGGCTGCCAGTGTTCTTTACATCAACGCTAACCGTCAGCAGGTCGTCAGCCTTGAACTGTGTCTTATCGACGCGTAGGTTGGCATATTCGAAGGTGGTGTAGCTCAAACCATAGCCAAAGGGCCACTGCAGCGAAACCTTGGCATCGTAGTTGTAGGCTCCTGCCATCGTGGGCACCTCCTCAGACACCTTGTAGTCGTAGGTGTTGAGCGAGTTGATTTCGCGAGGGTAGGTGTAGGGCATTCGTGCGGAGAAGTTTGCCTCGCCGCTCATCAGGTTCACCAGTGCGTCAGCACCATAGTTGCCAGGAATCAGGATGTCGATAACGGCCTGTGCCAGCGGTTCAATGTCGGCAATAAGGCGTGGACGTCCCTCGTTGAGCACGAGGATGATGGGTTTTCCTGTCTTGGCCAACTCCTTCACGAGGTCACGCTGGTTTGCTGACAACCAGAGGTCGTTCAGGTTGCCAGGCGTCTCCGTATAGGAGTTCTCGCCAATGCAGGCAACGATGACGTCAGCCTGTTCTGCAGCCTTCACCGCCTTGCTGATTTTAGGCGTGTTTTCCTCGAAATACTGGCCATTCTCGTTGTAGGTAACGCCCTGTTCCAGGATGATGTTCTGTTTGCCGTATTTCAGACAGAATGCCTCGTAGATGGTGTTATACTTCTCTGCCAGGTCTTCGGCTCTGGAACCCTGCCACGTGTAGCTCCATCCACCATGCAGACAGCGCATCTGGTTGGCGTTAGGACCTGTCAGCAGAATCTTCTTGCCAACGGCCAGCGGCAGGATGTCGCCCTCGTTCTTCAGCAGTACCTCGCTCTCCTCGGCAGCACGCAGCGAAGCGTCTGCAAACTCCTGACAGCCAAACTTTTCGTAGCCTTGGCCACCTGTGTTGGGCTCGTTAAACAGGTTCAGACGGTATTTCACGCGCAGAATGCGGCGTACAGCGTCGTCAATGCGCTCCATCGATACTTTGCCCTCTAGCACGAGTTCCTTGAGCAGAATGCAGAAATCTACGCTGTAGGGGTCCATTGACATATCAATACCGGCGTTGATGGCTATGCGGATGGCGTCTTTCTTGTCCTTGGCCACGTGTTCGCGCTGGAACAGGTTGTTGATGTCAGCCCAGTCGGTCACCAGCATACCGTCCCATTGCAGGTCTTCTTTGAGCCACTTCGTGAGGTACTCATAGCTGGCGTGAACGGGTACACCGTTGATGCTGGCAGAGTTGACCATCATGGTAAGTGCGCCGGCCATTGCAGCAGCACGGAAAGGCTCAAAATACTTCTCGCGTAGGAGTTGTGGCGACAGGTAGGCAGGCGTACGGTCCTTGCCCGTCCAAGGGGCTCCGTAGGCCATGTAATGCTTTACGCTGGTGGCTACGTGGTACTTGTCCAGATGGTTGGGGTCAGTGCCCTGATAGCCCAGAATCTGCGCCTCCACCATGCGGCTATTGACCAGCGCATCTTCGCCGAAACTCTCCCAGATACGTGGCCAGCGAGGGTCACGCCCTAGGTCAACGACGGGGTTATAGACCCACGGACAGTTGGCTGCACGGCTCTCGTAGGCCGTTATTTCAGCGCCTCTGCGGGCCAGTTCGGTATTGAACGATGCTGCCTGGTTGATGGGCTGGGGAAAAAGCGTTCCGCCCTGTGTGTAGGTGACGCCGTGATTGTGGTCAAGTCCGTAGATGTCAGGAATGCCGATATACTTCATCGACTTCTCCTGTATGAGCCGAATCCACTTCTGCCATTGCTCTACGCTGGCTGCACGCGTGCCAGGCGCGTTGAGGATGGAGCCCACTTTCCACTTGGAAATCAGCGTGTCAAGCATCGTTTCGTTAAGCGTCCAGCGGCCGTTGGCATCATAGCGTCCCATAATGTCGAGGTTCAGCTCCAGCATCTGGCCAATTTTCTCGTCAAGCGTCATCTTGGCGAGGGTTTGTTCAATCTTTGCCTCCAGCGCAGCGTCGCGCGGGATGGCAGTTCTTACGTTATTCTGGGCTTTCGTCAGGGTGACAAAAGCCAGTAGCATCACGGCTAAAAGCATCAATTTTCGCATAGTTGAATAGTTTTAGATAATACAATGGTGCAAAGATACAAAATAATTTTGAATTCTTCATCCTTAATTCCTAAAATCTTTGTAACTTTGCAGCATGGCAGCAATGACTTTTGAAGCAATCATGCGCGACCTGAAAGAGCGTAAGTTCGCCCCAGTGTATTACCTGATGGGCGAAGAGAGCTATTATATCGACCAGATTAGCGACTGGATAGCCGAAAATGCCTTGCAGCCAGAGGAACGCGATTTCAACCAGACTGTCCTGTTCGGCTCTGACGTTACAGCTGCGCAGGTTGTCGATGCAGCCAAACGCTATCCGATGATGGCCGAGCGACAGGTTGTCATCGTCAAAGAAGCCCAAAATATCCGCAATACAGAGGCTTTCGAGGCCTATATGCAGAAGCCCATGCCCTCGACGGTGCTTGTCCTGTGCCATAAGAACGGCACCATCGACCGTCGTAAAAAGCTGGCTGGCTACGTGGAGAAGGCTGGCGTGCTGTTTGAGAGCAAGAAACTCAAAGACCGCGACCTCCCTGCGTTTATAGAAATGTACCTGCGTGCGAAAGGCGTGTCCATCGACCCCAAGTCGAACCAGATTATTGCCGACAGCATTGGTGCCGACCTCAGCCGACTGGCTAGCGAACTGGACAAAGTGATCATTTCGTTGCCCGAGCAGGATAGGAGAGTGACGCCCCAGGTGGTCGAGGACCAGATAGGGGTGAGCAAGGACTTCAACGGTTTTGAGCTTCGCGATGCCATCATCAACAAAAATGTTTTCAAGGCGAACCAGATTATCGACTACTTTGACAAGAATCCGAAGGCGGGGAGTATCTATGCTTTCCTGCCTCTGCTCTTCAGTTATTTCCAAAATCTGATGGTCGCCTACTACTGTCCGAAGCGAAACGACCCTACCGAAGTGGCCAACTTTTTGGAGTTGAAAAGCTCGTGGGTTGCCCAACAATATATGACAGGTATGCGGAATTTTACCGCTATGAAGACCATGCAGATTATTCACAAATTCCGCGAAATGGATGCCAAAAGTAAGGGCCTTGACAACCCCAATACACCCCCTGGAGAGCTGATGAAAGAGCTCGTTTTCTTCATCCTTCATTAAGCTTTTTACCCCTTTTTGATGCTGAAATTTTCTATTTTGTCCATTTTTCTGTACAAAAAAAATGGGCGTTCAGCCCTGTGTTTATCGAGGTTTTTGCCCTAAAAAAGGGCCTCAAAATTTGCGTATTTTCAAATTTTCCGCCGCTTGTTCTGAATTCTCCAAGGAATCGAAATTTTCGTCATTTTCAACCCTTAAAATTTACAATTCACAAAAATTAACACTTAATTTCGTTGATTCAAAATCCCAAATTGTTTATATCTTTATAACGAATTTACTATTTATATACATGAATTCATATTTGTGTTGATAAATTTATAAATCATACCACAACAATCATAAATGTGAAATCAAGGAATTAAATTTATAAATCAATAAATATACAAAAGTTAAATTTGTGAAATAACTTATTGAATATCAGTTGGTTATGCGTATTTTCTTTATAAATACATATTAAAATCAAGTCTTAAGTACTGAAAAAACTGCATAATAGCAGCTAATGGCGCATCTTGAATATAAATAGTTGATTTAAAGCCAATATCTTAGCAAAAATTCTCTTTATCTTTACTAAATGACCATTTTACGGCCTTGAATTTACGTTTATGATTGTATATTGAAATGTAAACGTCGCGCGATTTACGATTTACAACTTTAAAAACATGAATATAAAATTTAAAAAACAAAATTTTCTTTACATTTGTTGGTGGTGTCAAAAAAATGTTTTACCTTTGTAAAATCAAACAAAAAACGGGCAAAATTGCCCTTAAACGACAAAAAACGTATGAAAGAGAGAATCAGACAAGTCATGGAGAGTCTCCATCTTACCCAACAGGAGTTTGCAGAACGCACCCAGATTGGTGCGGCAACCTTGAGTAATATTTTCAACGATCGAACCCGTCCTACCCTAAACGTGGTCGAGCTCATCAAAAAGAACATTCCTGACATCAGTACCGACTGGTTGCTTCTGGGTGTCGGTTCTATGTATGTCAACCAAGACTCCATCTCGACTCCTCCTGCCCAACCTTCAAACGACATGCAGAATCCAACCTTACCCTTCGACGATTTTGCTGCTGCTCCTACCCCGCAGCGTGAGACCGTCACCAAGATTGTGGAGAAACCTCAACGCAAGGTGACGGAGATTCGCGTCTATTATGATGATCAGACTTGGGAGAGTTTCCTTCCCTCGAAGTCCCGGTAACACCTTATTGTGATACTCCCTGGCAGAAACATACCGAGTTTCGCACCGAAAGTCGGTATGTTTCGCCTTGAAAGTTGGCATGTCTTACCTCTGTGTCTTTTTCTTTTGATTTTTTGGCGGTCTCAATTTTTTTTTGTATTTTTGCAAAAAATAAAAAATTAATGATATGTTCAGAAAAATTGTACTGTTTATTTCATTGTGTTGCGCCGTTGCAGTCAGTGCTGCCAACGAGCCGGTATGGAAGAATCCGCTGGTGAACCAGCAGAATCGCGAGGCAAGACGTGCGAATTTCTTTGCCTTCGAGAGTGAGGAATTGGCACAGAAGGGCGACAAGACGCAGTCACAGCGTTTCTTGTCGATGGAAGGCACGTGGAAGTTTAACTTCGTGAAAGACCATCAGGACGCTCCGAAGGACTTCTTCCGCATGGACTTCGACGATTCTAAGTGGGTGGATTTCCCTGTGCCCGGTTTGTTTGAGCTGAACGGCTACGGCGACCCTATCTACAAGAATATCGGCTACGCGTGGGGCACGACGTTTGAGTCGAAGCCGCCCTACATCGGTGAGACCAACAACTACACGGGCTCCTATCGCCGCACGTTTGAGCTGCCGCAGGGCTGGAAAGGCCAGCAGGTGCTGCTGCACATTGGTTCGGCTACCAGTAATGTGGCTGTATGGGTGAACGGCAAGTACGTGGGCTACAGCGAAGACTCGAAGATTGCCGCCGAGTTTGACCTGACGCAGTACGTGAAGCCAGGCAAGAACCTCATTGCTATGCAGGTGATGCGTTGGTGTGACGGCAGCTACTTGGAGGACCAGGACTTCTGGCGCCTGACAGGTATTGCTCGCGAGGTCTATCTGTATGCCCGTCCGAAGGTGCATGTAGAGGATATCACCATCAGCCAGGACTACGTGAACGACAACGGTGTGCTCAATGTCGATGTGAAAGCTGCGAAGGGCCTGACCGTTGAGGCTGTGCTGAAGGATGCGCAGGGAAACACGGTGGCCAGCGGGCTGCAGGTAACGGTTTCCAATGCCCAAGCCTGGTCGGCTGAGATTCCGTATCTCTATACCTTATATATATACGTGAAGAAGGGCAGCGAGACGTTGGAGGTGATACCCCAGCGCGTAGGCTTCCGACACATTGAAATCAAGGGCGGCCAGCTGCTGGTGAACGGTCAGCCTATATTAATAAAAGGTGTTGACCGCCATGAGCTTGACCCCGACGGAGGCTACATCGTAAGCGTGGAGCGCATGATTCAGGACATCAAGATCATGAAGCAGCTCAACATCAATGCCGTGCGTACAAGCCACTATCCTGATGACCCCCGCTGGTACGACCTGTGCGACGAGTACGGACTCTATGTGACGGCCGAGGCCAACGTGGAAAGTCACGGAATGGGCTACGGTGAGAGCACGCTGGCCAAACGCGAGGACTTTGCCCAGATGCACCTGGAGCGCAACGAGGCCAACGTCATCACGCTGAGGAACCATCCGAGTATCATCGTATGGAGTTTGGGCAACGAGTCTGGCTATGGCCCCAACTTCGAGAAGTGCTACGACTGGATCAAGGCTTACGACACGATGCGCCCTGTGCAGTACGAGCAGGCCGGACATTGGGGCAAGACGGACATCTTCTGCCCGATGTACATGGACTACAGGGACAGCGAGAAGTACTGCCAGAGCGACAGCCCGCTTCCACTCATCGAGTGCGAGTATGCCCACGCTATGGGTAACTCCATGGGCGGTTTCAAGGAGTACTGGGAGCTCATCCGTAAGTATCCGAAGTTCCAGGGCGGACACATCTGGGACTTTGTGGATCAGGGTCTGCGCGACAAGAGCAAGATAACGGGTAAGGAAATCTTTACGTTTGGTGGCGACTACGGACGCTATCCTGCCAGCGACTACAACTTCAACTGCAACGGCATCATTGCTCCAGACCGCCGACTGAATCCCCATGCCTACGAGGTGGGCTACTACTACCAGAGCATCTGGATTACCGACAAGGGACTGACAGACGGACAGTTTGAGGTGTATAACGAAAACTTCTTCAAGACGCTGGACGACGTGGAGCTGGTGTGGAAAGTCAAGAAGCACAGTGGCACCGTGGAATTGGGAACCGTCGCTCCGCAGCAGCGTAAAGTGATTACCGACGAGAAGCTGAAGGAGATGCTGGCACATGTCAAGTCTCACCATCCTGACGACGAGATACTGGTGAACTTCGAGTTCCGCAGCAAGCAGAAGCAGCAGCTCATCGACGAAGGCCAGGTGGTGGCTCGTCAGCAGTTCGTGGTGCAGCCTTACAAGTTCCCGACGTTAAACGCTACGGGTACAATATATAATATAGAGGAGACCACCAGTTACATCAAGCTGACCAGCGGCGGCACCACGATGACGGTAGGCAAGTGGAGTGGCTGGATTGACTATCTGGACATTGACGGTGAGCCGATGCTCATGGATCGTGAGAGCGTGACGCCAGAGTTCTGGCGTGCCACTACGGATAACGACTACGGCGCTTGGCTACAGCAGCGCTTCGGCGTGTGGCGTCAGCCGCAGATGAAGCTCACCAGTTGTTCTGTAAGTGGCAATAGTATTGTTGCACAGTTCGATATGCCCGACGTGAAGGCCAAGCTCGTGATGACCTACACGCTGACTGAGGAGGGCGAGGTCATCGTTCGTGAGCAGCTGAACGCAACAGAAGGAGCCGGGGTGCCCCCGATGTTCCGCTACGGTATGCAGCTGCAGATGCCAAAGCAGTATGGCAAGCTGACCTACTACGGACGCGGCCCCATTGAGAACTACTGCGACCGCAAGGACAGCCAGTTCCTAGGCTACTACCAGAACGAGGTGAGCAAGGAATACTTCCCCTATATCCGTCCGCAGGAGAGCGGCAACCATACCGACATTCGCTGGTTCCGCGTGGATGACGGTCAGAAGGGACTGCTCTTCTACTCATCTGCACCCATGGAATGCTCTGCGCTGCCTTACCTCCTGGAGGATCTGGACGACGGCCCCTACAAGGATAAGAAACACGGCCACCACAGCGGTGACCTCGTGGAACGTCCGTTGACGCAGGTACACATCCAGCAGATGCAGATGGGGTTGGGCTGCGTGAACTCCTGGGGCGCCTGGCCGCTGGAGCCGTACCTGCTGCGTTACAGTAGCCGCGACTTCACGTTTGCTATCAAACCTTGGCGCAAATAATGTTGACGTAGGTCAAAATGTTGGGTAAAATGAGTACTTTTACGTTTTTTTTGCAAAAAAATGATACGTTGTATCTACTAAATTGCTATCTTTGCACTCGAAAAAGTTGCAAAATGAAATTGCAAGGTAAAAGATTGTTGTAAGAATTAACGTAAAAACGAGATGAAAATGAAGATGAAGAAAGTATTTGTTTTGGGAGTCTTCGCACTCCTCGGCGCGATGAACATGAACGCGCAGTGTCTGGTAACAGAAGAAATTGACACCACATACATCAAGTTGGACGCCAACCAGCTTCCCATCAACTATATCAATCTGACAAAGGCAGATTTGCAGGAGAAGGTGGGTGAACTGGAGACCATCTTCGAGAACGAAGAGTTTGGCCTCTATGCTGCTGGCGACTATACTTTCAAGATTGAAGGTGACAGGGTGGTGTCGCAGTCTATCAACATTACCGACAGATCGGAAGAGAAGATTGTGTACAATCAGATTCTGAATGCGCTCTCAAAGAGTAATTCGCTGAAGGATACACACAACACGGGCGGCAACCTCTATGAGTATGCTGACTTCCAGATTGTGTTTGACGATTTCGACGGATATGAGAAGCTGACTTTCCAGGCTATTCCCGAAGAAGTAGCACCAGAGTATGAGTATTAAGAACAGACACTGAAGATACAAGAAGGGCGTTCAATTGTTGGACGCCTTTTTTATGCCTTGATGCTAAGGTAATAGCCCAGTCGATAGATGTTGTAAAGGAGCAGGCGAGGGCGGGGACCGCACAGGTGCTTGCGCATGGGTGCCTGCACCATACTGAAAAGCCCTCTCCATAACGCCTTTGGAATCAGACGGTTGCTCCATGTGATGAGGTCGGAATAGCCTTGCAGCTCCTGACGGAAACGGTGGAGCGTCTGCATATTACGTTCTGTCTTGGTCATGAACTGTCCGTTCTCTTCGTATGAGGTCATTGTGACGGGATTGTCAATGTGACACACCTTCACTTGAGCCTGTTCAAGTGCTTTTCCGAAAAAGACGTCCTCGTAACCGCTCCCTTTGAAACGTTCGTCGAAGGGGACACGGAACATAACGTCCCTGTGAATCAGAAAATTGGTGGAACGGAATCCGTGATACGGCCTTGCCTGACGACCGCTGACCCGATGGGCAGGTTCTGCCTGCTTCTCGTATCTCCATCTGAGGTTGTCTGGATGAAAACCTCCGACAGCAATGCCTCCGTTAATGACTCCTGCCGTACTTTCGCACGACAGGTACTTGCTGATGAAGTCGTCGTGAAGGATGGAAACGTCGCTGTCAAGAAATAGAAGCCACTCGTACTGACTCTGTTGGGCCAGGAAGTTACGTGTGGCAGCACTGCCCTCGTTCTTCTCCTTGATGATGAAGGAGCAATGGGGCAGGTCGTTGACAGGCTGGTTTGGCGTGGGGTCTGCAGAACCGTCGTCAGCTACGATAATCTCGAAAGCAGAAACACAGGGAAGGCACAGCTCAAGCAGCCGTTTCACCTGTTCGACGCAACAGCTGTTATAGGTAGGAATGAGTATGGATAACACCTTCTTCTCTCGTTTCATGAGCGCAAAAATACACAAAAAAAGTTATAACGGGAAATTTTGTCAGGGAAAAATGTTTGTATTTGGGAAAAAATAACTACCTTTGCACCCGCTTTCACGAGTTGGAGGCATGAAATTCAAAGTTTAACAATAAAATAAAGTAATTAAATGGCAACAAAAATCAGACTGCAGCGCGGTGGCCGTAAGGGATACGCTTTCTATCGTATCGTCATCGCTGATGCAAGAGCACCACGAGATGGTAGATTTACTGAGAAGATTGGTACTTACAACC
>CAMVQS010000070.1 GCA_947169685.1 uncultured Prevotella sp.
CCTGCGACAGCCTGGTCCCAAACCAGGAACGCTACCAACTGCGCTACACCTCGGTCAAGATATATTATTTGATAATACCTTGCTCAACAAAAATCTTTTTCAGTGCCTTGACTGAACGCTCCACCTGCTCCTCGGTATGGGTTGCCATGAGTGCATAGCGTACCAGCGTGTCCTGCGGTGCACATGCGGGCGGAATAACGGGATTGATGAACACACCAGCCTTGAAAGCAAGTGCTGTCACCAAGAATGTCTTATCGACATCGCGAACGTAGAGCGGAATGATGGGGCTCTCGGTGTCGCCAATTTCAAAGCCTTCCTCAGCGAAACGCTTGAGTGCGTACTTGGTCACCTTCCACAAAGCCTCGATGCGCTCGGGCTCTTTCTGCAGGATGTGCAGTGCCTCCATAGCAGCTGCCGTAGCTGCAGGAGTATTAGAAGCAGAGAAGATGTAGGTGCGACAGGTGTGACGCAGGAAATTGATGGTATCCCAGTCGGAAGCAATGAAACCACCGATGGAAGCCAGCGACTTGGAGAATGTTCCCATGATGAGGTCAACCTCGTCGGTCAGGCCAAAGTGGTCGCAAACGCCACGTCCCTGACGTCCGAAGACACCGATGCCGTGAGCCTCATCGACCATGATGGAACAATTGTACTTATGCTTGAGCTCTACGATTTCGGGCAGCTTAGCAAGGTCACCCTCCATAGAGAACACACCGTCAACGACAATCAGCTTGA
Organism: uncultured Prevotella sp.; assembly: GCA_947169685.1. GTDB lineage: Bacteria > Bacteroidota > Bacteroidia > Bacteroidales > Bacteroidaceae > Prevotella. Next base: position 736 of record CAMVQS010000070.1, read on the forward strand.
TGGCCTCATAAGGGAGCTTCTGAAGCACGCGCTCCAGGTCTTCCATATCGTTGTGCTTGTAATGGAGTTGCTTGGCAAACGAGAGACGTCGTCCGTCAACAATACTTGCATGGTCGCGGTCGTCACAGATAATGTAGTCATCCTTGCCGACTACCATTGCGAGCACACCCTGATTAACAGAGAAGCCCGTAGAGAAGCAGAGGCAGTCCTCCTTGCCGATGAATTCTGAAATCTCTTTCTCCAGCTGGACGTGCAGGTCGAGCGTTCCATTCAGGAAACGACTGCCGGCACAACCTGAGCCATACTTATCGAGCGCAGCCTTGGCAGCATCGATGATGCGCTGGTCGCCCGTCAATCCGGTATAAGCATTCGAACCAAACATCAGAACTTTGTGACCTCCCATTTCGACCTCCGTACCCTGCTTTCCCTCGATAGCGCGGAAATAAGGATATACGTCAGCCTCTATAAACTTCTGCGGCTCACGATAATGCTTGTATCTTTCTTGTAATTGTCCCATATATAATATGTGCTACAACACTATATTTTTCGTTACAGGCTGCAAAGTTACACATTTTTTAGTAAATCGTGCACGTTTTTGTAATATTTCTTTCAAAAACATTAAAAAAAATGGTTTTGGGCTTATCTTTCCAACTAAAATTAGTATCTTTGTACCTGAGATGAGCAAGAAAACGATTATTTTTATACTCAATCCTATATCGGGAACTCACGGAAAGGAAAACATCCCCGATTTAATCGATGAGATCATCGACAAGGAACGCTTTGACTATCAGATTCGCACTACCGAATATGCTGGTCATGCGGCAGAGATTGCCCGTGAGTGCGTTGACAGAGGGATTGACATCGTGGTTGCCATCGGTGGTGACGGAACAGTCAATGAAGTAGCCCGCTCCCTCACCCACTCCACTACGGCATTGGGTATCATTCCCTGCGGCTCAGGCAACGGGCTTGCCCGTCATCTGTGTATTCCCATTGACATCAAGAAGTCGCTGACCATCATCAATGCCTGCAAGATTGAGACGTTCGACTACGGTGTCATCAACGACCTGCCATTCTTCTGCACCTGCGGCATGGGCTTCGACGCGTTCATCTCATTCAAGTTTGCCGAAGCAGGAAAGCGTGGCCCCATCACCTATGTGGAGAACGTGCTCAAGGAGGGACTGAAATACAAGCCTAGAACCTACGAGGTAGAGGACGAGACAGGCGCCAAGCGCTATAAGGCTTTTCTCATTGCATGCGCCAATGCCTCACAATACGGCAACAATGCCTACATCGCCCCAAATGCCACCATGAAGGACGGCATGATGGACATTGTCATCCTGGAGCCCTTCACCGCCTTCGACGCGCCGCAGATCAGCTTCGACCTGTTCAGCAAGACGCTGACCAACAACTCGAAGATCAAGACCTTCAAGAGCAAGCGCATCCACATACACCGCAACGAGCCTGGAGCCATTCACTTCGACGGCGACCCCATCATGACAGGTACTGACATCGATGTGCACGTGGAGGAGATGGGCATCCGCATTGTCACGAACCCTCATGCTGTGGAAGACACCAAGCAGCCGAATTTCCTGCTCAACGCCTTCAGCGACTTCTTTAATAATATAAATAATGTACGCGAAGACATCGCCTATCAGGGTCACCGCATACAGGTCATCAACAAAGTGCTGCTGAGAAAGCTCACCCGATAACTGCTCATGTTCCAATACGCTATTATTACTGCTGTTCTCGTTGTTGCCGTCGGCTATGCTGCCTGGCGAATCTACAATACGTTAAGAAGCACCGACGACCCTTGTTGCGGGTGTGAAGAATGCCGAATGAAAGAGTTTAAACAACGAAATAAGGCTCAGTGTAAGAAAAAATAATCGAAAAATTTGGCTGAACCGAATAATTATATTACCTTTGCAACCGCAAAACGCAAAAGGGTACCTTGGCCGATCGGTTAGGTAACGGTCTGCAAAACCGTGTAGAGCAGTTCGACTCTGCTAGGTACCTCGAAGAAATCGGTGCTGATGGAATACCATCGGCACCGCTTTTTTTGTGTCAATCGTCCGAATCGAACAAATGGTTGGTTTCTTCCATCTCGTCTTCATCGAACCAGCGGGTAAGCTTCTCCTTCGCTTTCAGCTGGATATCAGGGTCAACATTCGTCCACACCTTACGCAGTACATAGATTAATACTGCCATATCGTCACTAAGGCCCACAATGGGATAGGCGTCAGGAATGACGTCGAGCGGACTTATCATGTAACCCAGCGCACCAATGATGAGTGCCTTGTCGGTCTTGCTCACCTGCTTGCTTTGCAGTGTATAAAACAGGATAAGAGCTGCATAGACGAGCTTGGCACCTGCACGTTTGGCCACCCGTGAAATCTTATCAAGGAAATCGTTTGCCGAGAAATAGCTGGCATGGCTCATAAAATCTGGTAATTCCATATGTTTACGATTGGTTTTTGGTTATTTATTTTTTCTGTATTCTTTTCTCAATCCGAAGTTATAGCCGACGTACGCATTCAGGTAGCCAAAAATGTTGTTGGCCGAGAAACGCGACTTACGATAGGTATAACCGTGCAGAATAGCACTTGCACCTGCATACCAACGCTGATTGTTATAGACAATGCCGAAACGACCCATGCCGTCAAAGCTGAAGTTGTTCAACTTGAAGCCTCTCGTCGATTCCACGTCGCCCACCGTATGCTTATAGCCAAGTCCCAAAGAGGCACTGGCAGCGAACAGCCAATAACGGGCAAAAACCCAGTTGTAGGCATATCCGCCTGTCAGACAATAATCGTAATACTTGACGCTATTGAACATCAGTCCGCTGTCAAGTTGGGCCGTCGGCGTTGTGCCGTACTCCTCTATCATCTGCTGCAGTTTCTGATGGTCAAACTCCAGGCTGTTGCGTGTGTAGCCAATGCCTGCCAGCCAGGAGCCTGCAGAAATTTTCTGGATAGAGCTCTGTGAGAAAGCTGCCGGATAGGAGAAGCGTTTGTTGTTGAAGATGTAATAGAGGTTGAAGCCGGTGATGCCGACGGACAGACCGTCGAACTCCTTTCCCTCCAGCGGTTTATCCAACGCCACCTTACCCAGATTCACGTCACGTATCTTATAGTTACTGCCCGTACGGCGATAATAAAGGTCGATGCCGACTTTAGAACTGTAGAAACTGAGGTCAATCTCCTTTTTTCCGTCATCGAAGCCCATTTTCTTCAGGTCGAACGTATAGCCCAGGAATATCCACCGCCAGCCGAAATAAGGTCCAACCTTCACCGAGGGTTCTGGAGCCAGCTTGATGGACTGACCGTTACTGCTCTTCAGCTGATAGATGTCGTAGGTATAGACCATCGACAACATGGCAGAGAAATTATAGTGTGGGGGATCTACGTAATTGGTATCTATTTCGTTGTACTTCTCCAGCAGTCGTGCAACGAGACCTGGACGCTCCGTCTCCGTTTCCTGTCCACAGACGCTAACGGCAATCAATAACAATATGACAGTCAACAGCTTTCTCATATTCAGAATTTTCCTAAGATACGATCCATTGCCCAGTTGACTGGTGTTGCAGAAAGACTGGTACATTCACAGACGCCTAATCCCTGCAGATGCTCCACAACATTCTTGATGAGCGGGAACTGAACATAAGGCGGATTGGGTACCGTGATGCTCTGCGTACCCTCACTGGTATGTAGAACGATGGGAGCATAATCGAACACAGAGAAACTCAGAAGTCCTTTATCGCCAATGATTTCAATACGGTCCTCGCGTGCCGATTCATGAGCCACAAAACACCACGAACCGCTGCCAGGCAGTCCGTTTTCAAAACGGAAGCAGGCACTTACCGTATCCTCAGCCTCGTAGAATCCGCCACGATTATCCTTAAAGCCCCTTGCCTCAACGATAACGCCGAACATCTGTTGCAGCAAGTCGAGCTGATGGGGAGCCAGGTCGTAGAAGTAGCCGCCACCTGCAATATCGGGCTGCAGACGCCAAGGGAGATTCCCACTCTCATAGTCCAACTCACGTGGAGGAACGGCAAAGCGTACCTGAACATTCACGGCCTTGCCGATGATACCACTGTCCAAGATGTTCTTTACCTTGAGGAAATAAGGCAACAGCCGACGATAATAAGCCACGAAACAGGGAATGCCCGTTTGTTCAGAGATGCGGTTGATGCGTGCACAGTCGTCATACGACGCTGCCAACGGTTTCTCCACATAGACAGGCTTACCTGCCTTCATGGCCATAATGGCAAACGTAGCGTGACTGGACGGCGGCGTAGCTATATAAATGGCATTCACGTCAGGGTCGTCAATGAGTTTCTGTGCATCGGTATAGTATTTGGAGATGCCGTGACGCTCAGCATAGCTACGTGCTTTCTGCTCGCTACGACTCATCACGGCCTCAATCTTCGAACCCTCAATTTCGTTGAAGGCAGGACCGCTTTTCTTCTCGGTCACTTCACCGCAGCCAATGAATCCCCACTTGATTATTTTCATAATAAGTATTAATTTGGGCACAAAGATACGAAAAAATGCATACCTTTGCAACACTTAACGGAAAAAAGATGCAAAGAAATATGAAAAGAGTATTGTTTATCGACCGTGACGGAACCATCATCCGTGAACCCGCAGACGAGCAGATTGACTCGTTCGAGAAGCTGCAATTTGTTCCTGGAGCCATCAGCGCACTGAGTTTCCTGCGCCAGCACACCGACTTCGAGTTTGTGATGGTCAGCAATCAGGACGGGCTGGGAACGGACAGCTTCCCTGAACCGACCTTCTGGCCTGTTCATAAGTTCATCCTGCAGACGCTTGAAGGCGAGGGTGTCACTTTCGACGACATACTCATTGACCGCCATTTCCCTGAGGACAATGCCCCTACGCGCAAGCCTAACACAGGACTCGTCGAGAAATACATGAACAACCCTGAGTACGACATAGCCAACAGCTACGTCATCGGCGACCGCGATACCGACTGTCTCTTTGCCGAGAACATCGGCTGCCGCTTCCAACAGGTAGGCGAATGGGGAAAGGTGGCAGAGATTATCTTTGCAGGCGAACGCACAGCCGAAGTAAAACGCACCACCAAGGAGACGGACATCCTGGTACGTGTCAACCTTGACGGTACAGGCAAGTGCGACATTCAGACGGGACTCGGTTTCTTCGACCACATGTTGGAGCAGATTGGACGTCACGGCATGATGGACCTAACCGTCCACACCAAAGGCGACCTGCATGTTGATGAGCACCACACCATTGAGGACACCGCCCTGGCCCTCGGCGATTGCATCAATCAGGCTCTGGGCTCCAAGCGTGGCATTGAGCGTTATGGCTACTGCCTGCCGATGGACGATTGTCTCTGTTCCGTAGCCCTCGACTTTGGAGGCCGTCCTTGGCTCGTATGGAATGCCGACTTCCAGCGTGAGCGCGTCGGCGACGTACCCACCGAGATGTTCCTGCATTTCTTCAAGTCGTTCAGCGATGCTGCACGCATGAACCTCAACATTCATGCCGAAGGGCGGAACGAGCACCACAAGATTGAGGGAATTTTCAAGGCGCTGGCACGTGCGCTGAAAATGGCTGTCCGTCGTGACATCCTGCACTACGAACTGCCATCGACCAAAGGAATGCTCTGATTTTTCCTTACGAAACGCGGTATTTCCCCTTACGTTCCTTCTTCGCCTTGCGCGGTGTCTGGTAACTGCCGCCAAGGGGTGAATGAACGCCTCTGTACCCATTGAAACGCTGTTGGATGCGGTTGACATAGTCGGCCGTTTCCGAGCCGCGCATGTAGCCGTGCTTCACCACAGGGTCACGATAATACTGTTCCTGCTGCAGCAGAAGGACATAACGCGAGACGTCTGCCCAACGGTGCTTGTTGCCACCGTACTTTTCCGTCAAAGCCATCGCATCGCGAATGTGGAACGCTCCGCCATTGTACGATGCCAGCACAAAATTGACACGCTCACGACGGTCGCTGATGTCACTGAACATATTCGTCAGCTCAGCGATATACTTGGCTGCAGCGGCTATATTCGACTCAGGGTCGTACATCTTACTACGCGCCAAGCCCAGGTGATCAGCCGTTCCTGGCATAATCTGCATCAGGCCACAAGCCCCTGCCCATGAATGAGCCTGCGGGTCGAACGTGGATTCCTGATAGCACTGGGCTGCCAGCAGACGCCAGTCCCAACCGGCCTTCGGCGCATAGTTGATGAAAAACTGATCCCACTTTGAGATAACGCCACCTGCACGGTCGAGCATCGGTGCATAGACATGACGGCGCACGCGGTTCTTCACGCTCAGCATAGACTGTTCCTGCTGCTTCACCTCAGCGAGCATCGACGAACGGTACCACGCCCGCATCTCACGCTCCAACTCAGGTTTCTGCGCATCGACCACCCAACCTAACGAGTCGAACGCCTGACGGGTGCTGTCCCTTGTCAACGGATAGGCTATCACGTCGGCCTGTCCCTCCTGCAGCTTTTGCAGCATCTCCGTCGTATCACGGCAGACATCCACACGCACGCTGCAGCCTATCTTCTCGGCAAAGCGTTCGCAAAGCAGATACTGGGTGCCCAACGAGCGTCCGTGATAGTCGTAATACGTCTCAGGACCACTCATGGTCAGCATGATCAGTTCGCCGTTACGCTGAATCTGCGCAAGGTCGAAATTATCGGAGGAGGCCACCGAGTCGATAACGGTTCCCCAAGGGGTCACCACAGGGCCATCGTTCTTCTTGCCGCTACACGCCACAAGGGTTACCAGAAGCACAAAAAGCTGAATATATATGCCGTTTCGTTTCAAATTCTTTACAATTTGGGTGCAAAAGTAATCATTTTCTTGCAAATTCAATGGAAAATACGTAAATTTGCACGCTATTTAAGATAAAGTAAGAAAAGAATATGTTAAGAATTGCTGTTCAATCGAAAGGTCGTCTCTATGATGACACCATGAACCTGCTGAGCGAGGCCGACATCAAAGTGAGTGCCTCCAAGCGTACTTTGCTCGTCTCAGCCAGTAACTTCCCCCTCGAAGTGCTCTACCTGCGCGACGACGACATTCCCCAGAGTGTCGCCAGTGGTGTGGCTGACATCGGTGTGGTGGGCGAAAACGAACTGGTAGAGCGTGGTGAGGACGTGGAAGTCATCTCACGACTGGGTTTCTCGAAGTGTCGTCTGTCGCTGGCCATCCCCAAGGAGATTGACTATCAAGGGCTGGAGTGGTTCAACGGCAAGAAGATTGCAACGTCCTACCCCAACATCCTTCGTAAGTTCATGGAGGAGAAAGGTATCAAGACCGATATACACGTCATTACAGGTAGCGTGGAGATCAGCCCAGGCATCGGTCTGGCTGACGGTATCTTCGACATCGTCAGCAGCGGCTCCACACTCGTCAGCAACAACCTGCGCGAGGTGGAAGTGGTGATGCAGAGCGAAGCCCTGCTCATCGGCAACAAGCAGCTCGCTGCCGACAAGCGTGAGATACTCGACCAGATGCTGTTCCGCTTCAAGGCCGTCAAGGATGCTGAAGACAAGAAATATGTCCGCATGAACGCTCCCAAGGCCCGTCTGCAGGAGATTATCGACGTGCTGCCAGGCTTGAAGAGTCCGACGATTATTCCTCTGGCTGACGACGAGTGGTGCTCTATTCACACGGTGCTCGACCAGAAGCAGTTCTGGGAGATTATCGGCAAACTGAAGGAGCTGGGTGCACAAGGCATTCTGGTAACCCCCATTGAGAAAATGATTATTTAATAATGAAGATATACAAGTACCCCCCGAGAGAGCAGTGGACACAGATTACGGAACGCCCACGCCTCGACCTTACCCGACTCAATGAGACCGTTGCCGGTGTGCTGGCCGATGTCAAGACACGTGGTGACGAGGCCGTCAAGGAGTATGAGCTGAAGTTCGACAAAGCCCGTCTGGAGAGCCTTGCCGTCAGCGAGGCAGAGATGGACGAGGCGGAGAAGCTGGTCAGCAACGAACTGCGCGACGCCATCATCCTGGCTCATCACAACATCAAGGTGTTCCACATCTCACAACGTTTCGTAGGACAGAAAATCAAGACACAGGAAGGTGTCAACTGCTGGCAGAAGAGCGTCGCCATCGAGCGTGTGGGACTCTATATCCCAGGCGGTACTGCCCCACTCTTCTCTACCGTACTCATGTTGGCGACTCCTGCCAAGATAGCCGGTTGTAGGGAGATTGTGCTCTGCACGCCTCCCAACAGCGAGGGAAAGGTCAATCCTGCCATACTGGTGGCAGCCCGCATTGCTGGCGTCAGCAAGATTTTCAAGGCAGGCGGCGTACAAGCTATCGGAGCTATGGCCTACGGAACGGAATCGGTACCCAAGGTCTTCAAGATATTCGGACCAGGCAACCAATACGTGATGGCAGCCAAGCAACACGTAAGCCTCGACGAAGTAGCCATCGATATGCCTGCAGGTCCCAGCGAGGTCTGCGTGCTGGCCGATGATAAGGCCAACGCAGAGTTTGTGGCTGCCGACCTGCTGTCACAGGCCGAACACGGCATCGACTCGCAGGTGCTGCTCATCACCACGTCCGAAACGAAACTCACGGAGATTCAGCAAGAGGTGGAACGTCAGCTGGAGCAACTGCCACGCAAGGAGATGGCAGCCAAAGCGTTGGAGAACAGCCGTCTGGTACTTGTCAAGACGGACGACGAGATGATGGAACTCTGCAACCGCTATGCCCCAGAGCATCTGGTCATCCAGACAGAGAACTACGAACAGCTGGCCGACAGGGTTATCAATGCCGGTAGCGTCTTCCTCGGCAAGTATGCCTGCGAGAGTGCTGGCGACTATGCCAGCGGCACCAACCACACCCTGCCCACTCACGGCTACGCCACAGCCTACAACGGCGTGAACCTCGACTCGTACTGCCGTAAGATTACCTTCCAGCATCTGACGGAGGAAGGCATCCATCAGATTGGCCGTGCCGTCGAACTCATGGCTGAAGCCGAGCAACTCGATGCCCACAAGAATGCAATGAGTGTACGAATCCGTGCAATTGAGAATTGAAAATTGAGAATTGAGAATTATGATTAGTTTAGAGCGACTGGTTAGAAAGAATATATGGGAACTGGCTCCCTACAGTAGTGCCCGTGACGAATATTCTGGCAAGGAAGCACACGTGTTTCTCGATGCCAACGAGAACCCGTACAACGACCCGTACAACCGTTACCCCGACCCGCTGCAACGCGAGCTGAAAGCACAGCTTGCCAAGATCAAGGGCGTGAGGGCCGACATGATATTCCTCGGCAACGGCAGCGACGAAGCCATCGACCTGCCCTACCGCATCTTCTGTGAACCAGGCAAGGACAACGTGGTAGCCATTGAGCCCACCTACGGCATGTATAAGGTATGCGCTGACATCAACAACGTGGAGTACCGTCCAGTATTGCTCGACGAGCAGTATCAGGTTCATGCCGACCAGCTGCTGGCAGCTACCGATGCAAACACGAAAATCATCTGGATCTGCTCACCCAACAACCCCACAGGCAATGCGCTCCACCGCGAGGAGATAGAGAAGGTGCTCACGCAGTTCGAGGGAATCGTCATCATTGACGAGGCCTATAGCGACTTCTCCTCACAAAAGACGTTCCGTAGCGAACTTGCCAAGTACCCCAACCTCATTGTGCTCAACACGTTCAGCAAGGCATGGGGACTGGCCTCAATCCGTCTGGGAATGGCCTTCGCCTCGCCTGAAATCATTCAGATATACAACAAGGTAAAATATCCCTACAACGTCAACCTGCTGACGCAACGTCAGGCAATGGAGGCACTCAAAGACCCGTTTGAAGTAGATAAATGGGTGAAGATGCTCCTTGTTGAACGTACCCGCCTGATGGCAGCCTTCCAGGACCTGCCCATCTGCGAGAAGGTCTATCCCACCGATGCCAACTTCTTCCTCGCAAAGATGACCGATGCGAAGTCCATCTACGACTATCTGGTAGATAAAGGCATCATCGTCCGCAATCGTACCCGCATTCAGCTCTGCAACAACTGCCTGCGTATCACCATCGGCATGAAGGGCGAAAACAATGAGCTGCTTGCCGCCCTGAGGCAGTACTAAGGAGCACATATTTGAAGAACAAACCCTTAAAAATAAGAAAAATGGCAAATAGCAACTTACAGACCATAGTGTTCAGCCAACCTATTGGCGATGTGTATGAAGCCTTCGCGGAGGCAATCATTCGTGCAGGCATGGATTACCCGATAAAAAACGAGAAGGCTCACCAGCTGACGTCTGCCAAGCCTTTCCTCGTAGAGTTCCTTGGCGAGAAGATATTTATCTCCATGCAGGAAGCCAGCAACGGCGAAACCAGCGTGCAGGTCAAGTCGGAGTCAGCGTTCCCCTTCACCCTTTACGACATGGGCAAGAACAAGCAGAACGTCGATACCCTGGTGATGCACGCCAAAAACATCCTGAAGAGCAAAGAATAAGAGCGTACCGCCTAATGGCAGTACTAAGGAGCCCTCAGACATCCGACATCAGCCATCGAAACCCCTGACATCTTTAACCTTTTAATAGGGTATAAGTAACGTCCGACTGGAGTCGGATGACTTATACTGATATAGGTAGACACATTTAGTAACAATTAATAAATGTGTAAAACTA
>CAMVQS010000071.1 GCA_947169685.1 uncultured Prevotella sp.
AGGAGTTCATCACGTGGGAAAGCGCATTGGACAGCCGGCTTGCGGAGCATGCTGCTGCTCCTGCTCCCCAACCCAGAAGTAATATCTATCTGAACTTCACCATACGCTGTACACCCGACGCCACCGTCCGCCTGCTCATGGACGCCAAGACCAACGACTACGTGACGGTCAATGGTACTGGCACCCTGCAAGCCTCCTATTATAATAAAGGTGGACTGCAGATGTTCGGCACCTATGTCGTCAATGAGGGCACCTACAACATGACCATCCAGGAAATCATCAAGAAGGACTTTATCTTCCAGAACGGAGGTACCATCGTCTTTGGCGGAAATCCCTTCGACGCCCAGCTCAACCTGCAGGCATCCTATATGGTCAACGGCGTGTCGCTCAGCGACTTGAACGTAGGGCGCTCCTTCTCCAACAATACCGTTCGCGTCAACTGCCTCATGAACATCGGCGGACAGGCGGGAGCCCCACAGGTTGACTTCGACCTCGCTATGCCTACCGTCAGCGCTGACGAACAGCAGATGATACGCTCCGTCATCAACGGACAGCAGGAGATGAACCAGCAAGTACTCTATCTCCTTGGCATCGGACGCTTCTATCCGCAGACGGGCAACAACGCCACAGCCGAGGGCGAAACGCAGCAGAGTCAGACATCGCTGGCCATGCAGAGCCTGCTCAGCGGAACGATCTCCAGCCAAATCAACAGCCTTCTGAAAAACGTTGTCAACAACAACAACTGGAACTTCGGAGCCAACATCTCCACAGGCGACGAGGGATGGAACAATGCCGAGTACGAAGGCATCGTCAGCGGACGACTGCTCAACAACCGCCTGCTCATCAACGGACAGTTCGGCTACCGCGACCGCACAACGACAGCCACACCCTCGTTCATCGGCGACTTCGACGTGCAGTACCTGCTTACGCCTTCCGGAAGTCTTGCCATTAAGATGTACAACCAGACTAACGACCGCTACTTCACACGCTCGTCACTCAACACACAAGGTTTGGGATTCATTCTCAAAAAGGATTTCTCGTCGTTCTCCGACCTCTTCGGCATCGGCAGGAAAAAGAAAGCCGAAGTACCCGACACCCTCACAACGGGGAACACAGAACCCTAAAGGTCCTTCAACAATATCTCACGCGAAGCGTGCAGATACTCCTGCCGTTTCTCCAGCACCCGCTTCCACTGTTCGCTGTAATGGGCGTCCAGCGGCAAGTCAATCCTCCACTTACCTCTCGACTCCAGCCGGTCGATGAGCATACCCATGGAGAGCTGGTCAAGGCTCAGGGCAGGCATGAAACGCGACTCGGCACCCTTCTCGTCAGACGACAATTCTGCCAGCAAACCGGCATCCACCATCTCGTACAGCAGGTCGTTGACAATGCGGATGGGCACCTGCGTCATGTTGCGTAACTCGTTGGCCGTATAAGGTTTCAAGCCTTTCTCAAAACGCTTACAGATATGGCTCATCAGCAGGGCACACAGCATGATGCGGTAACGGTGGCTGATGTCGCTGGTACGCGTGTCGTAGGCGTAGAACTCCAGGTTCTGGTTCGTGTAACACAGCTCGGCACCAAACAGACAGATGGTCCATGAAATCTGAATCCACAGCATGAACAGCGGCAGAGCGGCAAACGAACCGTAGATGGCGTTATAGGTGGACATCCATATCTGCGAATGAATGTAGAGCATCTGCAACAGCTGCATGGCAACACCCGCCAAGATACCTGGCACAATACATGAACGCACCTTCACGTGCGTGTTGGGCATGAAGACGTACAGCGCAATAAACAGCACCGACATGAGCACATAGGGGAACAGCTCCATCACGACGCCCATGACAGGTCCCAAGACTGCCACCCCACCCGTCAACGTAGCCATGAAGATACTAAGACCTGATGCCAGCACAATCAGAATGGGGAATAGGAAGAGCATGGCCACATAATCCGTAAACGTGCGGAAGAGGCTGCGCTGCTTCTTCACCTGCCATATCTCATTAAATGTCCGTTCCACAATGCTTACCAGCATCAGCACCGAGTAGAGCATGAACAACAGGCCCACACCCAGAAAGACGCCGCTCTTGGTGTGTACCAGATAGCTGTTCACGAAACCAATAATGACCTCGGCTGCCTGCGGCTGCGAGCTGAGTGCATCGCGAAACCACACCTCTATATATTTGTTGTAGCCGAACCCTCGGGCAATGGCAAACACCACTGCCAGAATGGGAACAATGGCCAGCAGCGTCGAATAGGTCAGCGCAGCAGCATGGCTCATGACACGCTTCGCCGTGAAGAAACGCACAGCAAGAATGACCTTCTTCAGAATCTCCAGCAGGAGCAGTTTCAGACCATACGTTCCTTCATTCCCGATTTCCCAGATATCAACCTGGAAAAAATGTATCAGCCGCTTCATAACTCTAGCCTCTAAAAACGTGAAAACACTGCCCCTGTAAGCCGGGTTCTGTCTCCGCAACAAGTGCGGCGTCTGCCATTTATCTACCCCGGAAGTCACCTCCACGGGTTTAGCCTTACGGCTTAGCGTTCTACCCTCCACCGGAACTTGCGTATCGGGCGGACGACCCTCAACCGGCGGTTTACATGAACTTGCAGCCTCCAGAGGACACAGCCCGACGGTCACCCGCCGGCTGGTGGTCTCTTACACCACCTTCTCACCCTTACCCCCTTTCGGAAGGCGGTCATTCTCTTCTGCCCTATCCTGCCGTCACCGACAGCTTCCATTTTCAGAAGTGGAGCGTCCTGTGCTGCCCGGACTTTCCTCTCGCCTTACGGCCAGCGGCAGACCGGAACACTGTTTTCACGGCTGCAAAGGTAGTGCAAAATTTCGAATAAGTGAAGAGAATACAAATAAATTTGCATTCTTTCTTTGTATTTCCAAGATGCAGCTTTACCTCGAAGGTACTCTCGTTCGAGAAAACTCAAAAAAATTTTGGTTTTCTCCTCACTTAATCGTACCTTTGCATCATGATGCCAGGTACCCGTCCCTGTGGCAACGAAGAACGACTTTCGTTCTAAGTATATTTATAGCAATAAAACAAGAATTAAGGTGTATGATGAAACAAATGAAACAATGGGTGCTGGCCGCCACCCGACCATTGGTACTCTCCATGGTCTTTTGCGGCACAATGGCCTTCATGACGGCCTGCAAAACAACCAATGTGGCTAACGAAAGCGCAGTAAAGACAGTGCAAAGCACCGAACTGATACGCACCAGCCAGAGCTGGGACGGCGTGGAACTGCCCGACTACCTGCAGGGCCGACCCGAGCTGGTGGCCGTAAAATACGTGTTCCCTGCCGGACAGAAGCTGGGCTGGCACCACCACCCCGTAATGAACTACGGCATACTGGTGCAGGGCGAGTTGACCATCATCGGCCAGGACGGCAAGGAGAAGGTGGTGCATGAGGGCGAGCCCGTCGTAGAGATGGTCGGCACCATCCACCACGGCGAGAACCGCGGCACGAAGCCCGTCATCCTCTACATGTTCTACCTCTCGCAGAAGGACTTGCCCCTTGCTGTGCAGCATCCGGATATACCACTGGAATAACTGAACAGGCTACTACAAAACTCAGCAATGAAAAAAAGTTTGAAATGGGTGCTCGCCGCCATCCTTTTTTGCGGCATGACGATGGTGTCCTGCTTTTCGGACACGAAGAAGAGTACAGCTGTCAGCGTAACGGACGATACTAGCCAGTTTGTAACCATTACCGACGTGGTGCCAGACGTGATTCTAGAGATCCGTTACTTCGGCACGTACAATTTCGTGGGAACGCGCATCGACGGTTATGAGGAACCGACGGCGCTTTTGACCCGTCAGGCTGCAGACAGTCTGAAGGCTGTGAGCGATGATGTCAAGACACAAGGCTACCGTTTAAAGATCTACGATGCCTACCGTCCCCAGAAAGGCGTTGACCACTTCGTGCGATGGGCTGAGAATATTGCCGACACGCTGATGAAGCCCTACTTCTATCCCGACCTCGACAAGAGCGTGCTCTTCCCTCAGGACTATATCTGCCTGAAGAGCGGTCACACGCGCGGCTCTACGCTCGACCTGACGCTGTTCGACATGGCGACGGAGAAGGAACTTGATATGGGCGGCACCTTCGACTGGTTCGGTCCCGAGAGCCATCCCGACTTCTGCGGCAATCCCGAGACGGGCGAATTTACAGGCGACAACAGCAAATCGCCGAAAGGCCGCAGCATCACCCCAGAGCAGTTCCGAAACCGCATGATCCTGCGTCAGGCCATGTTGCGCCACGGCTTCAAGCCTTTCGACACCGAGTGGTGGCACTTCACCCTGAAGGACGAGCCTTTCCCTGACACGTACTTCACCTTCCCTGTCAAGTAAACAGAAACAGCGCATATCATAAGGGACGGCAACGTTTGGCCGCTCCAATAAGTTTTTGTACCTTTGACGTTGTCGAAAGTTCTTTGACCTAAAGGTACAAAGCGGCAGAGCCGAGCGCTTCCGTTCGACGGAAAAAATAAATGAATTTATTTTGTTCTTTACTCACTTAATCGTACCTTTGCACTCGATGAAGAGACTTGCATACATATTACTTTCATTACTGGTACTTGCCGGTTGTACCAGCACCAGCCGCAATCCGCAACTTGTCGCTGCGGACAGCCTTCTTCTGTCCCATCCGGACTCTGCTCTCAGCCTACTTCGCAGCATGAGCTTCAGTTCCACTCCCGACCGCATGTACTACTACCTCTTGCTGGCCGATGCCGCCAACAAGTGCTACGACACACTACCCTCCGACAGCATCCTGCAGGAGGTGGCCGACTTCTATGACCGTCACGGCTCAGCCAACGAACAAGTACGCGCCCACTACCTCTTAGGCTGCGCCTATCGCGATTTGGGCGAGGCGCCTATGGCTCTCGACTGCTACCATACAGCTATCTGTTGCGCTGACACCACTGCCCGTGACTGCAATTATCGCCTGCTGATGAGTGTTTACGGACAAATGGCATATGTCTTTCATCGTCAGAATCTGCCACATGATGAACTTGATGCATTAAAAAAGTTTAGTAAAACCACTTTAATATTGAAGGACACGCTTGAATATATCAAAGGTATTGAGATGACGGTTAGGGCGTATAGCATTTTAAATGACACAATAAAAGTTGTTGAGCTTATCAAAGAAAGTCAGCAATTATACATTGATTATGGCTATCCGTATATGGCAATACGAGAAAATATCATTCCCATTCATTATTGTGTAGAAAAAGACGAACTTGATAAAGCCCAATCAATGATGCAGGAATATGAAAGAGAATCGGGACTATTTGACACCCTAGGCAATATAGCTAAAGGTCGTGAAGCCTATTATTATATAAAAGGGAGGTATTTCATTAAGAAGAACCGTCTGGACTCTGCTGAGCACTATATGCGCAGGTTGCTAAATAGAGGGCACGAAACCGATGCCTACAGGGGATTACTCACTGTCTATCAGCAGAGGAAAAACACCGATTCCATCATCAAATACGCGCGCTTATACGAAGATGCCGTTGACACTTTGAATAACCGAAAACGCACAGAGGTTGTCGGACAGATGTCCTCCATGTATAACTATCAGCGTTTTCAGCAGATTGCCGACAAGGAAGCAAGAAATGCAGAACGAGCAAGATATAACAGCATTGTCATTCTGCTGTGTTCACTCTTCCTGATAATCACACTCTCCTATATATACATTAGGTTTAGAAAAAAGAAGAATCAAAGGATTATGCAACTCAGTCAGGACTATAGGCAGTCATTACTCGACTATAACAAGGTGTCGGCCGAACTGGAGAAAATCAAAGAGAAAGACACAACCTTGTTGAATGACAAGCAAAATGAAGTAGAGTCACTGAAAGTAAGAATTGCATCTTTCCAAAAGAGGTTGCAATCAGCCAACTCCAATCAACAACTGACAGACTTCAAAGACAGTAAAGTGGTTGCCTTATTCAAGTCAAAGTCAACAGGAAGCCTTAAGGCGACATTACCGACAGATGCCGAATGGAACCGCCTGGTAAAACAATTCTCACGTTCCATACCTTCAGTATATACAGCATTGGGCCGTGATGTTCTCCTTTCTTCAACAGAGTTGCGCCTTTGTATATTACTTTTGTTAGGATTCAAGATAGGTGATGCTGCTATTTTACTCAACACGTCTGCACAGTCCATTACCAATATCAGGTGTAAAGCCAATCAGAAACTCTTTAATGAATCCACAGCATCAACCCTTGAAAAGAACCTGACAAGCATTTTAGGAAGAGTGTAATGGTGACGCATTTCCAAGCACAAAGCATTTAATAACAAGCATTTGCCAATTTTAGACGGTGTAAACACGGTGTAATCTTAGCCGTGTTTTTCTTTTGTGATACAATTATTATGCCATAACTTTGCGGCCAAGTTTAAATCATAAATACGTAAAGTTATGCTTAAAAAATTATTATTACTATCTATCTCCTTATTATGGGTGGCATCAATGTCAGCCCAACAAGTTCCAAATTCTTTGCGTCTTCATGCAGGTTATTTTGACCCTTCTGAAGGTTTAGAAAGTGGCCCTCGTGGTCCGGTGGATCAGTTGACTATCGGTCTTGAAGGTCACACGCTCTATATGAGTAATGTTGGCTTCGACGTTACCCTGCAACTGACGGACGCCAACAACAGCGTGGTATATACGACGTTCGTTGCTGCAAACACTTATTCAGTGGTGCTTCCTTCATACCTGACGGGAGAGTACAAGATTATACTCATCGATGACGAGAGATTCTTCTGGGGATATATTGAATTATAATTAATACGGATGAATTATGAAAAAAGTGTATTTATTTATTGTCATCATGATGCTCATTTGTGTTCATGCTATGGCACAGTTAGGTTATCGATATGGTGATCAGTTAATTATGCTAAAGCCTGCAAATCAGGGGATATATTACATCCAAGCAAAAGAAAATAAGGGAAAGAAAGCAGAAGTTATCAATCAATTGAAGACAAGAGTTGATGCGAAAGCTTCTGTAATAGCAGAAATTCCCACTGGATATTTGGTATCGTTAAAGGCAAAACCTGACACTTCGTTATGCTATGTATCGGAGTTCTATGAAGATGAGAATGGTACGAAACTTATTGTACAACCCCGTATTACGATGAAATTAAAGGAGGGACAGTCAATAGCTCGTATTAAAAAGCAGTATCATGATGTGATGATGCTTGATACTTGTATGTATGACATTTATCGATGGCAATGCAAACTGAATACGTCTGAAGATGTTCTTCGTCTTGCGTTGCTCTTGTCAGAAGAAGATGAAATAGAATGGTGCGAACCTGTGAAAACGTCACAAATATCATTACATAGTAATCCGTTGTATTCACAACAATACTACCTGTGGAATTATGGCCAAACAGGAGGAACTTCCGGAATTGATATTAACGTGAAAACTGCATGGGATATAACAAAGGGAAGTTCTGATATAGTTGTTGCAGTGATTGATAATGGTGTTGACTTAAATCACGAAGATCTTTCGAGTAACATATTACAAGGTTATACCGTTGGGAATGCAACAGGATATGGTGCTCCGCAAAATGCAAATACTGATGATTGTAAGGGGCATGGGACTGCCTGTGCTGGCATTATTGCTGCTGAAGACAATAACATCGGCATAATCGGAGTAGCCAGTGGAGTAAAAATCCTACCAATAAATATTGCGCCTGATTATGCCAGTTCATTTTTTTATGACTGGGGATTCGCCTCTGATGAGGACATTGCTGATGCCATACGATGGGCTTATGCCAGAGCAGATATTCTTAGTAATTCATGGGGTGGTGATGCATATTCATCTAACATTGCTTCTGCAATAAATGATGCGCGAACTTATGGACGTGATGGTAAAGGAACAGTAGTAGTCTTCTCATCTGGAAACAATTCGCAAAATCCAAATTCTGTTATGTTTCCAGCAAACGTAGATGGTGTAATAACAGTTGGAGCAATTGATAAATACGGGAATATATGGAATTACAGTTGTAGAGGAGTATCTATGGATTTAGTTGCCCCGTCTGGAAATACGAATTCTGAAGGTGATGTAGTAACTACAGATCGTACTGGAACTTTAGGTTACAGCAGTGGGAATTATACTGATAACTTTGGAGGCACCTCTGCTGCCTGTCCACAAGTAGCTGGCGTCGCGGCATTGATTCTATCGGCAAGGCCAGACTTGACAGAGACGCAAGTACGCACAGTCCTTCAGCAGACTGCAATAGATTTAGGAACAACGGGGTTTGATACAACCTATGGTTACGGATTGGTAGATGCTGGAGCTGCAGTTAATGCTGTTAAGAACTTCAATCTCTCAGGGCAACCTTATATCTGTAACTCTTCTACTGCAACATTTACGGTTACTAAATTTCCAGATATTTGTAGTGTCAACTGGTACCTTTCTGATGGTTTTGGCCCGACAGCCCCAACCCTTCAGTCTTCTGGTAGCACATGTACTATAACCAATAACCTCACCTCATCATATATGGGAAAACTGCATGCTGACATCTACTATCAGGGGACATTGCAGAAATCGTGCCAACAGCAGATTGTTGCCTATGGAGGCTTCTATGGTATGGTAACCACTACTAACCAGCAGTTTTCACCGTCATCACCTGTGTGGGTGACTCCAGGAAACACAGTAACCCTGAAGTCTCCGAATTTGGTACAAAAGAATGTGTCTTATTCTGTTGTCAATCCAAGCGCATGGCAATACTATGCTTCTGAGGGAGCACTTATGGTTGGATATCCCGGCGGATCGTCCGCATATCAGCCGATAGTAATAAACATTCAGAACAACCCACTCCTCTCTGACTGCGACAACAGCTATCAGATATTAATCATGCCGACGACGGTATTACCTCATCACCAGATGCAGGCAGCTGGAGGTAATGGGAATATTATGGTAGAGCTAACCACTGAGACGGACGAAGAGGCTAAGAAGGTCATTCAGGCTTACTCTATACCCATCGAAATAGAGCAGAATCCCACATGGACACTCGAAGTGTTTGATGCTGCATCTGGTACAAAACTGATAACAAAGAACGTGACTGGCACGTCAGCCGTTGTAGCTACAGGTAAGTCTCGGGGTGTCTTTGTGGTGCGCGCTACCATTGGGAAAGAAGTGTTGAGTGAGAAAGTTGTTTTAAAATAGTTATTATGAAAAGCTAGGGAAGGTGCTCCTAATGAGCACTTTTCCATGCTTTTATTTTGAAGTAAAGAAAATTAATTGTACATTTGCAACGATAAACAATTTCTAAAAAAAACATCGTTATGAAAAAAGAATTATTTTACGTGTGTGCGCTGTTCCTGTTGATGACGGGAGTGGCAGGGTGTAGCAAGGATGATGATTTAGGTTATTATACAGCTAAGGTTCTTAGTTACAGTGATATTCGAGTATCTGCTTCTATCATCTCGGCACCTGCAGATTCGCGCAATAATACACTTCCTGCCAAGAACCACAGAATCATCTTTTCCAAATCGGACTTACCTGGGCAGATTTATCAAGAAGGAGGTGTCGTGTCCTTTAGATTAAAGGAAGCTCGTATAATTGTAGATATTCCACATGATGATTTGTTCACATATTGGGACTGTGTTGTTGAACCTGTTAAATGAACATATCGAAATACATAATCCCTAATTATCTATGAGCCCATAAATTTTTCCTCAAATATTTAGCATTAGCTGAATTTTGTTGCGGCTCAACAAAGAAAAGCAAGTAATTCTTTGTATTCGCTGCTTCAAAAATTTGGGTGTTTCAAAGAAATGGAGTAACTTTGCACCCAAGAGCTTTGACAAGCTTCCTGTAACAGCCCTATCGAAATCCCAATTCATCTGGCAATACTCGCAGGAAAGGATGTCATGTCGGCTCACGCATGCCATAAAGGAAGCGTGGGCTTTTTGGCATTACATCTGCGAGTTGGAATGGGATCCAGATAGGGCTGGTGTATGCCAAAATTATAAGTCCACGCCTTCCTTTTTCTCCAAGATCATTATTGTATAACAGTCTATTCATCAAGGGAAAAATGAAGAGCAACGAAGAAGAACCAGCAAGTCTTGAAGGACTCGGCGACCTGCTGCCCGCCGAAGTCCTGAAAGAGTATAAAGGCAGCATCGTATTCAACATCTACAAGTCGGGCAGTCAGCATATAGACAGAGTGGAGAATCAGTATATATATGGGAAGACCCACCCCGTCCCTCCCTGTTTAGGGAGGGAGGAACTGCCGGAAGTGCTCAGCACCGAGGCGGCGATGGCGCTTTGGAAGAAAGCGCAGGAAGCGGGGTTTGTGGACGATAACTTACAGCCGCTTATCTCCCGTACGCAAGCAGCACTGTTGGCCGATGCCATGGCAATGAGGCTGGGCATCCGCAATAAGTGGAAGGTATTCGAAACTTATTGGGGGAGGAAGTATATGCGGAGTGATTATAATTTGGCTCTTACCAGGAAGCAGTCGCTGGACCTTCAAGATGAATTGAAACAGGTGTTGGGGTAAATAGAAATTAAAAGTGATCTTTAAATATATTGTGGAACTGGCCTGTCTATCAGGAGACCAGCATTCTAATAATCAATCTTGAAAAACAGGATTCTCGGCTATTACCTGTTTTGCAGGAATACGACGAATAATCTGGTCAGCCCCACAAACGACCACATCCTGTCCTCTTAATGCTTTTTCTTGAAGCATTCTCTTTTCTGCCATCTCCAAACCACGACGAAGTTTTTCGTTAAACTCCTGTATTTCCTTATTTGACATAACTCTGCATCTTTAAGTACAACACTTCTTCATCTATTATAGTATCGGCATTTCTGCCACCAGAGGCAATCTGTTTACGAGGATTCTCACTGTTATCAAATATAACCCATGAATCTACTTCCTTCATAAACAGATTAAACAAATCTCATCAGCGTTTACGAACTCCTTACAATCAAGGATTTCGGGAAGTACAGTATATGACGCTGTCGTTTTTCCTGCACCATTGCAACCGCTGATAATATATAAGTTCTTATCCATTTCGGGGGCAAAGATACGAAAATTTCGAGTAAGCGAGCAAGAAAAAGTTCACTTTTTCATTCGAGCGAGAGAAATTTATTCAATTAGTGATTAGACCGTAGTACCCACGCGTAGTACCCCCGTGGGTAGTAAATGCATATTTTATGTTGTATCTTTGCACGCAAAATCTAAAACGTATTTGCCTATGAAGGAAGAAGAGAACAACCAGAACAAGAAAAAGGAACGGAAGAAAGCGTGGCAGGAGACGGCGGCCACGGTGGAGGAGATCCAGCGGTTCCTCGAGGACCACGTCATGCTGCGGTA
>CAMVQS010000072.1 GCA_947169685.1 uncultured Prevotella sp.
CGCCAGGGATGCGGTTCAGACCGTCGATGAGGCACTTACGACGCTCCACATACTCGTCATACACGTCACGCAGATACTCTTCGGGGGTGTCGAGCGAAGCCTCTGCCACAATCTGTCCGATGAGGGGAGGGGAGAGGCGTGCCTGACAGAACTTCATCACGGCCTTACGCACCTCTTCGTTCTTCGTGATGAGGGCACCGATGCGGATGCCGCACTCGGAGTAGCGCTTCGATACAGAGTCGATGAGGATGACGTTCTGCTCAATGCCTTCCAGGTGGCAGGCGGAGATATAGGGTGAACCCGTATAGATGTACTCGCGATACACCTCGTCAGAGAACAGGTACAGGTCGTACTTCTTCACGAGGTCACGTATCTGGTTCATCTCGCGGCGGGTATAGAGGTAGCCTGTAGGGTTGTTGGGGTTACAGATCATGATGGCGCGGGTGCGGTCGTTGATGAGCTCCTCGAACTTCTCCACCTTGGGCAGCGAGAAACCTTCGTCAATGGTTGTCGCGATGGTGCGTATCTTGGCGCCGGCACTGATGGCAAAGGCCATGTAGTTGGCGTAGGCAGGCTCCGGCACGATAATCTCGTCGCCTGGGTTCAGACAGCTCATGAAGGCAAACAATACCGCCTCTGAACCGCCAGAGGTGATGATGATGTCTTCAGCCGTTACGTTGATGTTGTACTTGGCGTAATAGCTGACCAACTTCTCACGATAGCTCAGATAGCCTTGTGAGGGGGAATATTCAAGAATGTTGCGGTCGATGGTCTTCAGCGCGTCCAGCGCCACTTGTGGCGTGGGCAGGTCGGGTTGTCCGATGTTCAGGTGATAGACCTTGGTTCCGTTTCGTTTAGCTTTTGCGGCGAGTGGAGCGAGTTTCCTAATCGGTGACTCAGGCATTTCCAATCCGCGTACAGATATTTCCGGCATTTTCTTTCTGTGATAATTTACGTAAATCGCGTGCAAAGGTACAAAATAATTCTTAATTCTTAACCCATAATTCATATTTTTTCGTACCTTTGCCACCCGAAAAGTGATATATGCGATGAATTACGAAGAGCTTTTGCAATCAAAATCGCCTTTAAAGGCCAAGTTGACAAGTATGCCTATCGGTTCTTTCAAGAAGGAACAGGTGGGCGAGAAGTTTCTGAATGTCCTGGAAATCAAATCCCAGTTCATTGGGAATGGCCAGTTCTCAGAGGCTCTGGATGAGGAATGTGAGAAAAACAAGGTGCTGGTGCATAAGCATCAGTTGCATTTTGAACCAGAGACGAAAGGGGCTGATGTTGTTTCCCTGCATGTGGAACAAGGCAACTATGTCACGCTGGCACAGCTGTTGCAGGAACAGCCCTCCATTGTGGGCAAGGAAGGTTTTATCCATAACATCGTACGTGAGTTGCTCGACGTGACGGAATACCTGCACGAGCAGCAGGTGTGGCATGTGTGCTATGCACCCCAGAACATCCTGATTCGTAAAGGTGACAATGCGGTGATGCTGCTCTCGCACGGCTCTTTCTACCTGGGTATGCCCAACCGCATGGTGCTGTACGAGGGTATGGAAGACTACATTGCTCCTGAGATTCGCAACGATGGCACCGTTGACAGCCGCTGCGACATCTATTCGCTGGGAAAGCTCATCACCTGGCTCTTTGAGATGACCGAGATGTCTTATGCCTATAAATCTGTGGCACGCAAGGCACAGACCGATATGCCTGAGGGACGCTACCAGACGATAGCAGCCATGCGTAAGGCCTTGTCGGCCAAGCGTGAGATGCGCAAGTCGTGGGTGACGCTGCTGATTGCTGCTGCGGTCGCTGCAGTACTGGTTGGCAGTTATTTCATGCTGATGCCGGAACCCACCCATGTGGAGTATGTCAAGCCTGCTCCTAAACAGCCTACCGACGACTTGATAGAAGACGGTTTCGACCCTGCCGAGCTGGGTGTCGTCAGCGGCGACTCTATGGTGATGACCGAGGAGGAGCGCCGTCAGCATAAGGAGTACGAAGCCAAGGCGGAACAGATCTTCCGCAAGCGTTTCACCGCTGAGGCTGACCGCATCTTGTCGAAGATTTACGACAACGAGCACATGAACTCGAGCGAGAAGAAGTTCCTCTCCGAGATGTCCAGCGTCAACGAGGAACTGCTGCAGCATCAGATTGACATTGCCAACGAAGCGGGCATCAGCACCGCCCGCAGTCAGGTTATTGCTACGGAAATCGTGGAGACGCTGACGGAGCAGAAAAAGAAGAAACTGCAATATTACGGAGTACAGAAGTAAGTTTTAAAAAGCAATATATAAAAATGAGAAGCAGAACAGCAAACTGGTATGAGACCGCCATCCGCTATGACAAGACAATGGAGGACGGTATGCCCAAGAAAGTGATTGAATACTATGTAGTTGACGCGCTGAGCTTTGGTGAGGCCGAAGAGACCATCACGCAGGAGATGTCAGCCTACATCAGCGGAGAGTTTGAGGTGAAGAACATCACCCCCGCAACCTACCATGAGATATTCTTCAGCGAGAACGAAGCAGACGACCGCTGGTACAAGGCGAAGCTGCAGTTTATCACCATCGACGAGAAGACTGAGAAGGAGAAGCGCAGCAGCGTCACCTACCTGGTGCAGGCCGGCACGCTGAACGGAGCCGTGAAGAATATCGACGAGGTGATGGGTGGCACGATGATTGACTACGTCATCTCGAACATCAGCGAGACAAAGTTCATGGACGTCTATGAGCACGCGTCGAAGAAAGCAGAGGAGTAAATGGACTACGACGTAAAAGGAAACCTGCGACGTGTGCTGGGCGACCTGCCTGAGGGCGTGCGGCTGGTAGCCATCAGCAAGTATCATCCCAACGAATATATCGAGGCTGCCTATGCCGAGGGACAGCGTATCTTCGGCGAGAGCCACGAGCAGGAGCTGCGCCAGAAGGTGGAGTCGTTGCCCAAGGATATTGAGTGGCACTTCATCGGCCACCTGCAAACCAACAAGGTGAAATACATCGCACCTTACATCTCGATGGTCGAGGCGGTGGATTCGCTCAAGCTGCTGCGCGAGATTGACAAGCAGGCCGCCAAGCACGACCGCGTCATCCGTGTGCTCTTGGAGCTGCATATTGCCGAAGAAGAGACCAAGTACGGACTGACGCTCGATGCCTGTCGCGAGTTGCTGACTTCTGGTGAGTGGCGTGAACTGAAGCACGTGCAGATTTGTGGGCTGATGATGATGGCTTCCTATGTTGAGGACGAAGAGCAGATACGTTCGGAGATGATGCTTGCCCGCAACTTCTTCGATGAGGTCAAACAGGCATATTTTGCCGATGATGATGCTTTCTGCGAACGTTCGTGGGGCATGAGTCACGATTACCGCATTGCCGTCACCTGCGGCTCCACGATGGTACGTGTGGGAACTACGATTTTCGGTCCTCGCGTTTATTGAACACATACTGTCCGCGTTTCATCTTGCCCCAATGAATGGCGTGGCGCGGACAATGATGATAACAGGCAAGACAGTTGGTGCATCGTCCGTTGTGAATCCATACGGGGGGTGCACCTTCAATATCATCCACAGGACACAGTCGTGCGCACAGGCCGCACTTGATGCAAGCTTCCTCATCCACCCAGAACTTCTCGTCGTTGATGAGGTGCTTGTTGTAGTAACCGCCGATGACATAAGAATAGGTACGCGGAATGGCACCCTTCACCAGTTCGTGAACGCCCTTCTGCTGGTTCTTGATGACCTCGCTGATGTGCTTCATGCGTTCCTGGGCGGCAGCAATCTTCTCTTGTTCCTTCTCCTTCGTGTCCAGATGCAGGAACGAGAAACAAACGTTCGACTCAGGCATTACGACGGCAAAACTCGTGTCAAGCCAAAGCTCCTTGGCCTTCAGCTCCTGCTCGAAAATCGTCATCAGCTCGCCCATGTTGTCGCCACATGTGGTGAGGGCGTAGATGAAGGTGGAAGACTGGACGTGGAAGGTCGATTGGCGCACAAACTCCCTGACGATGCGTGGTGGCTGCCAGCCGTGCGTGGGGAAGCAGAATCCCAGCCGTTCGCCCTCCTTCATGGTGTATTCGCACTTGCCTTTTCGCTGCTCGTCAGGAATGTAGAGCAGCTCCTCGCCCGTTGCCTCGGCCAGCTTCTCTGCTGCCCAACGGGTATTGCCTGTTCCTGTGAAATAGAAAATCATGGTGCGAAAGTACAAAAAAAATATCAAATTCCTGCCATGATTGCTCTTTTTCTTTTCTCGTGCCCCATAAATCCATATAAATGAGGATTGTGGGAGCGGGGAAATGTTGGTACCTTTGCAGCCGAAATTGAATTAATGTATAAACGAAAAATGAGAAAGAATTGGTTTTTAGGATTGCTTCTGGCGGCTACGGTGGTACCGGCTGAGGCTATTGACATTGAAGGAAACGACACGTCGAAGGTGCTCAACCTCGACGAGGTGATAGTGGTGGCACAGCCCAAGGAGACGGCAATGCTCCGTCTGCAGCCATTGAGTAGCAGCGTGCTGACCAGCTACGAGATGCGCCGCCTGCAGGTGCACGACCTAAGCCGCCTGAGCGACTTCGTGCCCTCGTTCCAGATGCCGCAGTACGGCTCACGACTGACGTCGTCACTCTATATCCGAGGCATCGGCTCACGCATCAACAACCCTGCTGTTGGCGTGTATTACGATAATATCCCGCTGATGTCGAAGTCGGCATTCAACAACCACTTCTACATGATAGACCGTGTCGATGTGCTGCGTGGACCGCAGAGCACGCTCTATGGACAGAACACCGAGGGCGGACTGGTGCGTGTCTATTCCAAGAACCCCATGCAGTATCAGGGAACCGACATCCGACTGGGCATCGGCACCGGGCTTTACTCGAACGTCGAGGTGGCCCATTTCCATCGCCCCAGCGACAAGCTCTCCTTCAGCGTTGCGGGTTTTTACAGTGGATTAAAAGGCTTTATTAATAATCAGAATTTTGACCAGAAAAACGACCTCACTAACGAGGCTGGGGGCAAGGTAAGGCTCATCCTTGCCCCTAACAAAAAACTGACCTTCGACTTTACGGCTGATTATCAGTACGTGAACCAGAATGGCTTTGGCTATGGAGAGTTCTATCCTATAGACTTGCGTGGCCCTGAATATATAGGTGTGCCAAGTGTTGACCTGACTGTGCAGGACCCTGCCACCACCATCATGAATGGCTATAAGCGTAATATGTTAAATACCGGATTGACAATTAGTTATGAGATGCCACGTCTGCTCCTGACCTCCACCACCAGCTACCAGTTCCTACAGGACAGGATGCTGATGGACCAGGACTACATGACGCCCGACTACCTGCGTCTGGAGCAGCTGCAGAAGCAGAACGCCGTGACCCAGGAACTGGTGCTTCGCAGTCGTAACAACAGCCGTTGGCAGCACGTCAGTGGTGTGTTCGCTGCCTACCAGTGGCTGCGCACCGATGCGCCCGTCTATTTCGGTGATGCCATCACAGGTCCCATCGGTTCTGCTATTGCCAATGCCATGAAGAACTCCATGCTTCAGGCAATGATTGGCCGCTTTATGGGGCAGGGCATGAGTGCTGAACAGGCTCAGGCAATGGCACAGCAGACCGTAGATAGAATGGGTGTTACGATGAGTGCCGAGATGGCCGTACCCGAGTCGTTCCATACCCCCACGCTGAACCTCGGTGTGTTCCATGAGTCGAACCTTCTGCTGGGCGACCACCTGAAGCTGACGCTTGGCCTGCGCCTGAACTACGACCGCGTGAAGATTGACTACGACGCGCTGGCTTATATGAACATGACGGGCGGAACGGCCAGTGCCACAGCCACCTATCATCTGACATCGCACGTGGTCGATAACCGTTCGAAGTCGTTTACTCAGCTGCTGCCGAAGTTCGGCCTCACATGGCAGTTTGACGAGAATCTGGGCAACGTCTATGCCCTCGTGTCAAAAGGCTATCGCATGGGCGGCTACAACATCCAGATGTTCTCCGACATCCTTCAAACTGACCTCAACGCCCACCAGCAGGACGCCATGCGTGGTGACTACGACGTAGAACACTTGGCTGCTGACTACGACGCCATCGAGGAGACCATCAGCTACAAGCCCGAGGAGTCGTGGAACTTCGAGGTAGGTACCCACCTGAACCTCCTGGAGGGCAAGGTGCACCTCGACGCCGCACTCTACTACATGAAGATTCGCAACCAGCAGCTCTCCATCATGGAGCCCAACAGCAACTATGGCCGTATGATGGTGAATGCAGGTAAGAGCCATTCCTGCGGATTGGAGACCACATTGCGTGGCAGCGCTTTCGACAATGCCTTCGACTGGAGCGCGTCCTACTCATTCACCAATGCGAAGTTCGATGAGTATGACACCTACAAAGGCCGCTCGGCCGAAGGACGCTTGCAAGGCAAGAACTACGTTCCCTTCGTACCCCAACACTCGTTCAGCTTGACGGGCGATTGTCACATTGGTCAGTTCACCATTGGTGCCAACCTCATGGGGCAGGGCAAGATTTGGTGGGACGAGGCCAACACCTACAGCCAGAAGTTCTATGCCCTGCTGGGTGCCCATGCTGACTACGACTTCGGACCTGTGCAGGTCAGTTTGTGGGGACGCAACCTGACGGACACCAAGTACAACACCTTCGCCATTCAGAGCTCTGCTGCCGGCGGTACCCGCTACTTCGCCCAGCGTGCCAACCCCTTGCAGGTAGGTGTGGATGTGAACATTCACTTACCCGCCATGTAACGCCTCTTTACACGGTATGTAAGCAGGCGTTACACGGCATGTAAAGGGCCGTTACTCGCCATGTAAAGGGTCGTTACTCGCCATGTAAGCAGCCTTTACTCGGTATGTAACGGTTCTTTACTCGCCGAGTAACCAATTTGCCCATAAAATGCCACATTGCCACACATAATGCCACACGTAAACGTCTGACTTTCAGAAAGTGTTGCAAAAGTGGCATTTTTTTGAAGAAAAAATATTTTTCAAATGTAGTCATTTCGTCTGGCGCCCCGTTTTTGTCATACATTTCCCTGCTTGTTATACCCTGTTGTCATTTGAACGCCTGAGCCGTGAGGCCCGGGCGTTCCACAACATCATTTTTTACATATTACGTTGAAGCACCTGAGCCGTGAGGTCCGGGCGCTTTTTTTGAACAAAAAGAGCGCAAGCATAGGCTTGCGCTCTTCGTTTATCATAGGGGAGATAATTATTTGAAAATCAACTGTGCGAAGTTGTAGAGGCCGTACTTCCAGACAACGAAGTTGTGACCTTGCTCAGGATAGTTGATGAGTGTGCAGGGAATGCCGTTCTCGTCACAGAAGGCCTTGAGCTGAGCGCTGTTGTTGATCAGGCCGTCAGCTCCTCCGCATACCATCCACAAGAGCTTGTTCTCTTTCTTCACCTTCTCCACGTCAGGAATGAGCTGTGCGGCACGCATGGTGTTAGGGGCAGAAGAGAATCCACCTACGTAGGCAAATACGTCCATGTGGCCAAGCCCGAAGTTGAGCGACTGACCGCCTCCCATTGACAGGCCTGCGATGGCACGGTGGTCACGGTCGGTATATACGCTGTAGTTCTTCTCGATGTAGGGGATGAGGCTGCCGATGAGGTCCTTGTCGAACTCGCCGAATGCTGCGAACGAACCGAATCCTCCTTGACGTGAGTCGTCCTTCTGTGCACGTCCGTTAGGCATGACCACGATCATGTCGGCCACCTTGCCGTCGGCATAGAGGTTGTCCATGATGATGTTGGGCACACCACCGTCCTTGTACCACTCGTTTTCGTCGCCACCGATGCCGTGAAGCAGGTAGAGCACGCTGTACTTCTTGCTGGCATCATACTTGGGCGGCAGATAGACGTTTGCCTTACGGGTGGTGCCTACTGATGCAGACTGATACTCAATGAGCGTCACGGTTCCGTGGGCGATTCCTTGACGTTCCTGGTCGAAGCCCTGAGGAGCGGCTTTGTACTCATCGAAGTTCACGTCGATTTTCTGATGATTGCCAAGCATCGGGATGTTCGGCTCTTGTGCATTGGCTGTCATGAAAGAGACGCAAAGCAATGCTGCTAAATAAACTTTCTTCATTTGTTTAATTGATTAAGTGTTGATAATACATTCTAACACTTTAGATTAAGTTTCGTGCGTTTGGTTTAATCTGATAACAAAAAAAGTCAACGGAGACTAAACTTTCATGAGTTCCGACATTACCATGTCGCTGACAAAGATGCCGCGCCGTGTGATTGCGAGGTGATGGTCAGAAAGGATCAATAGTCCGTTGTTCAGAAAACGGCGGGCATTTTTCATGCAATAGTCGTGATGCTCGTCAGTAAGCGTGGTAAGGTCGAGGCCTTCGCGAGTGCGTAGGGCTACGGTAATACGGTCGTTGTAGCGCGTCCAACCCTCGATGAGCTCGCTGTCCTCAACGGGTGAGAGTCCGTTCTCCACACGACGGATGTACTCCTTGAGGTCGGCCACGTTCCACGAGCGACGGTGTCCGTCGTAGGAGTGGGCGGCAGCGCCCAGGCCGATGTAAGGCACGTCGTTCCAGTAGCTGCTGTTGTGGCGGGAGCGGAAGCCTGGCTTGGCGAAGTTGCTGATTTCGTAATGCTCGTAGCCTGCCTCAGAGAGTTTGTCGATGAGACGCTCATACATCTGGCGCTCCGTCTCTTCGTTCGTCTCACGGATTAGTCCCTGCTGGAGCTGGCGGTGGAGCGGGGTGCCTTCTTCCAGCATGAGGCAATAGGCGGAGAGGTGCTCCACGTCTAAGGACAGCGCTGCATTGATGTCGTGCTCCCATTGCTCAAGCGTCTCGTCAGGGAATCCGTACATGAGGTCGATGCTGATGTTACGGATGCCTGCCTGACGGAAGCGTTCCACAGCCTGTGGAACCTGAGAAGCCGTATGGCGGCGGTTAAGGAAGCGCAGCCGCTGGTCGTCAAAGGTCTGTGCGCCCATGCTGACGCGGTTGATACCTAACTGTGGCAATGCCATAGCGTACTCCTCCGTAACGTCATCGGGGTTGCACTCGATGGTGATTTCAATCTCTCCTTGGATGGAGGGGAGCGGATATACCTTATTTATATATAGGAAGATTTGCTCCAGTTGTGCGATGGTAAGTTGTGAGGGGGTACCGCCGCCGATATATAGAGAGGTGAGAGGTGAGAGGTGAGAGGTGAGAGATGTCAGTTCTTTGCAGAGGGCATCGACATACTGCTGGCGCATTTCGAGGTGCGTCGTTGAATAGAAGCCGCAGTAGGAACAACGGCTCTTGCAGAAGGGTATATGGATATAAAGACCTGCCATCTTTTTTTGCAAAAGTACTAATAAAGTTTAATATTTAAAAGGAATCGTTGGTTTTTTGTACAGAAATGAGTAATTTTAGCCTCGCTTTTCGAAATATAATAAACCTAAAACGATATTTTTATGAAAGTTTATCAAACTAACGAAATCAAAAACATCGCACTCATTGGCAGTGCGGGTAGCGGCAAGACTACTCTTGCCGAAGCAATGGTCTATGAGGCTGGTATTATTAAACGTCGCGGTACCGTAGAGGGCAAGAACACCATGAGCGACTACTTCCCAGTGGAGCAGGAGTACGGGTATTCAGTGTTCTCTACTGTTTTTCATGTAGAGTGGAACAACAAGAAGCTCAACATCATTGACTGCCCGGGTTCGGACGACTTCGTAGGCGGCTCTATCACCGCTATGAACGTGACTGATCAGGCTGTTATCCTCGTCAACGGACAGTATGGTCCTGAGGTGGGCACGATGAACGCTTTCCGTAATACGGAGAAGCTGAAGAAACCCGTGATCTTCTTGGTGAACCAGCTGGATCGCGACAACTGTGACTTCGACCAGATCCTGAATCAGTTGAAGGAGGTTTATGGTCCGAACTGCGTTCCCGTTCAGTATCCCATCGCTACTGGTGCAGGCTTCAACAGCGTCATTGACGTGCTGCTGATGAAGAAGTACTCTTGGAAGCCCGAAGGTGGTGCTCCCATCATTGAGGACATTCCTGCCGACCAGCTCGACAAGGCGAAGGAGATGAAGGCTGCCCTCGTAGAGGCTGCTGCTGCCGGAGACGACACGCTGATGGAGAAGTTCTTTGAGAGTGAAGACCTGACAGAGGACGAGATGCGTGAGGGTATCCGCAAGGGTCTCGTAACACGTAGCATCTACCCCGTATTCTGCGTTTGTGCAGGTAAGGACATGGGTGTTCGTCGCCTGATGGAGTTTCTGGGCAACGTTGTACCTTTCGTCAGCGAGATGCCTGTCATCAAGAATGCCGCCGGCAAGGACGTTCCTGCCGACGCTTCTGCTCCCACATCACTTTATTTCTTCAAGACTGGTGTAGAGCCCCACATTGGTGAGGTCAGCTATTTCAAGGTGATGAGCGGTGTTGTCAAGAGTGGTGACGACCTGACGAATGCTGACCGTGGCTCGAAGGAGCGCATGGGTACGCTGTATGCTTGCGCAGGTGCCAACCGTATTCAGGTTGACCAGTTGGTAGCCGGTGACATCGGCTGTACGGTGAAACTGAAGGACGTGAAGACAGGTAACACGCTGAACGGCAAGGACGTTGAGAATAAGTTTGACTTCATCAAGTATCCTAATTCGAAGTTCTCGCGTGCCATCAAGGCAGT
>CAMVQS010000073.1 GCA_947169685.1 uncultured Prevotella sp.
TATCAGTGTTTCGCCATTTCAGCCGAAACTGGCGAGGGCGTTGAGAAGCTGCGCCCCCTGCTTGAGGGTAAGATTACCGTGCTGAGCGGCAACAGCGGTGTAGGCAAATCGACGCTCATCAACCGTCTTGTGCCAGGCGCTAACCTGCGTACTGCCGACATCAGCGATGCCCATCAGACAGGTATGCACACCACGACATTCAGCGAGATGATACCATTCGCCTCTCTCAACTCTTATATTATCGACACCCCAGGCATCAAGGGCTTCGGCACGTTCGACATGGAACCAGAAGAGCTCACAGGCTATTTCAAGGAGATTTTCCATTTCTCTAAGGACTGCCGTTTCTCCAACTGCACCCACACTCACGAACCAGGTTGTGCCGTAAGGAAAGCCCTCGAAGATCATTACATCGCCGAGAGCCGTTACCAGTCGTACCTCTCCATGCTTAACGACAAGGAAGAGGGCAAATACCGCGAAGCATATTAAATGCTTGCATTGTCTTATTGCAATATTCGATAGTTACCGTCTGAAGTTTGGTTCCTGTCTTCCTACTATTTTACGAAACCTTTGGTTCGCCACTTGCCTGATCGCCAGCGACGCACAAGAATGATGCCGCGGATGTTCTCGTCGAGAGCGAAGCCGATCCACATGCCGACAAGTCCGAAACCCAATGGAATGCCAATGACATAGCTTACACCAACGGCAATACTCCATTGGAAGATGACACCAACGACAAATGGATAGACGGTGTCACCAGTGGCACGTAGCGTGCTGCCTGCAAAGATGTTTGCCGTTCGTCCCACCTCCAGGAAAATGTCAATAAAGAGTACCCAAACGCCCATCTTAATGATTTCTGCATTATCTGTAAAGGCATGTAGAATGCTCTGTCCCGTCAATGCGAGAATGATGGAACCAGTGAGGGTGATAATCATTGACCAGCGGAAGAAATAGTTGCCCAGGATGTAGGCTGCTTGGTGACGTCGTTGTCCGACGAGGTGTCCTACAAGGATGTCGCCACCCTGTGTGATGCTCAGACAGAACAGATAGACGAACATAATCATGTTGTGGCAATAGGCACGGGCTGCCAGTGCCTCATTGCTAATCTGATTGATAAAGTAAGTGATGACCACTTGCGAGAGACAATAGCTGATGTTCTCGCTCATGGCAGGGATGCCGATATAGAACAGGTTTCGCAGTTCCTGCCAGGGCATCGGGCGAAAATAGTGTAAAGGGAACCGTGGGATGTGTACCTTGAAGTGGATTGCAGCGAGCATCAGCATGGCAACAGCACGGCAGGTGGCTGTAGAGATGGCTGCACCCTCGACACCCAGCTGAGGAAAGCCCCAGTGTCCGAAGATAAGTGCATAGTTGCCCAGGATGTTAATCACGTTGACGATACCCGTCACCACCATCGGGTAAATGACTTTGTCTGCACTACGCAGCGAGGCTGAGAACGTAAGCGCCAGAGCCTGGAAGAACGAGAACCCACCTGTAATCTTCAGATACACAAGGCCGTCGCCCATGAGCTCTGTGCGCAGACCCATCACTGTAAGTAGCTGCTCGGCATTGAAAAAGAGTAGGGCGCTTACCAACATGCCAACCAATAGGTTTACTGCAAGTGCTATGCCCACCACTTGTACCAGCCGCTTCCTTAGTCCTGCGCCGATGTACTGGGCACAGAGAATGGCAGCTCCCATTGAGAAGAACTGATAGACAAGGAATACGAGTGAGATAAGCTGGTTGTCAAGTCCCACCGCAGCTACGCTGTTGTCGCTATAGCGACTCAGCATCACCGTATCGACAGCACCAAGCATCATGACGAGAGCCATCTCGATGAAAACCGGGATGGTCAGTACCTTTAATTGTCGCTTTAGTGAAGTCTCAGACATACGGTGCCTTTGGAAAACAGCGCAGACAGCTGATCCTTATTTGAACTTGAGCCCCATGTTGTAGAGTATGAAGCTGTAGATGTCGGCTTGTTCCTCGAGCACCTTGGTGAGGGGCTTTCCGCCACCGTGACCTGCCTTGGTGTCGATGCGGATGAGAACGGGACTTTCTCCTGTGTGACATTCCTGCAGGGTGGCTGCAAACTTAAATGAATGGGCGGGTACCACACGGTCGTCGTGGTCGGCTGTGGTGACAAGGGTAGCAGGGTAGGCGGTGCCTGGCTTCAGGTTGTGCAGGGGCGAATAGCCACGCAGGTACTCAAACATCTCCTTGGAGTCTTCGCTGGTGCCGTAGTCGGGTGCCCAGTTCCAGCCGATGGTAAAACGATGGTAGCGCAACATGTCCATGACACCCACCTCAGGGATGGCTACGCGGAACAGGTCGGGACGCTGCGTCATGCAGGCTCCGACCAGCAGTCCGCCGTTCGAGCCGCCTACGATGGCGAGCCGCTCCTTCGAGGTGTAGCCCTCGCTGATGAGCCATTCGGCAGCGGAGATGAAGTCGTCAAAGACGTTCTGCTTCTGCATCTTGGTGCCAGCCTGGTGCCACGCTTCGCCATATTCGCCACCACCGCGCAGGTTCACCTGGGCATAAATGCCACCGCTCTCGAGAAACGGGATGCGCGAGGCAGAGAAACTGGGACCAAGCGAGACGTTGAAACCACCGTAGCCATAGAGATAGACGGGGTTGCGGCCGTTACGTTTCATACCTTTCTTGTAGGTAAGGAACATGGGAATGCGCGTGCCGTCCTTGCTCTGGAAGAAAACCTGTTCGCTGGTAAAGTCGTCGAGTTTGAAGGCCACTTTGGGGGCGTAATAGACGGTGCTCTTGTCCTTCTCCATGTCGTAGCGGTAGATGGTGCCTGGCTGGGTGAACGAGGTGAAAGAATAGAAGCACTCTGGCTGATCCTTCTTGCCGCTGAAGCCCACGCTGCCAACGGACGGCAGGGTAACCTGATGGCGCAGCTGACCGTCAAGACCATAGACGTAGGCATGGTCGGAAGCGTCCTGGTTGTAGGTGAGTATCAGCATGCCGTTGATGGCGCTGACGCCGTCAAGTGTGTTCTGCTGTTCGGCTATCAGCTCCTGCCAGTCGTTGATGCCTGGGTGACGCAGGTCGGTTACCATGAGGCGACCCTTGGGAGCCTGGTAGTTGGTAAAGAGGTAGAGCTTGTCGCCATGGGTCAGCACAGGGCTGTACTGATAATCCATGTCGGAAGTCATTTGGATGAACTGTGAATCCTTCTGCCGCAGGTCTCTGACGAAAAGATTGTTGCCAGCTCCTGCTCCGCTCTCGTAGAGGAACATCACCGTTTCCTCCTCATTGACATCGGCGAAATAGAACCGTTTGGGTTGGGAGGGGTTCTGATAGAACAGTACATCTTCAGACTGCGGGGTGCCTATCTTGTGGTAGTAGATCTTGTGGGTCTCGTTGACGTTCGAGAACTCCTTGCCTGTCTCAGGAGCGTCGTAGGCGCTGTAGTAGAAACCGTCGCCCTGCCAGGCTGCACCAGAGAACTTGGCCCACATGATGTGGTCGCTGGTGAGCTGTCCCGTTGCAAGGTCAATGACGTAGAATTCCTGCCAGTCGCTGCCTGAACGTGAGATGCTGTAAGCAGCCCAGCGTCCGTTGTGTGAGAAATAAACGCCTCCCAAAGCCACTGTGCCGTCAGCGCTCAGCGTGTTGGGGTCGAGGAATACACGCTCTTCGCCGCCCAGCTGGTCCATCTGGTAGATGACGCTCTGGTTCTGCAGTCCAGTACGCTTCGAGATATACCATTTGCCGTTGTGCTTGGAAGGGGCGGAACTGGCGTCGTAATTTACTACCTGCTGCAGTCGTTTCAGCAGTTTCTGACGGAAGGGGATTTTCTGCAGATAGCTGTTGGTGACGAGGTTCTCAGCCTCCACCCATGCTGCCGTCTGCTGGCTGGTGTCGTTTTCGAGCCAGCGGTAGGGGTCGGCGACTTTCACGCCGAAATATTCATCTACGGTGCCGTCCTTAACGGTCTTTGGATAGTGGATTTGTTGTGCCATAGCTGTGGTTGCGGCGATTGTTGCCATAAGTGCTAAAATGATTCTTTTCATAGTTATTGATTTTTGTTGAGTCGTGATTTGATGCCAAAGTTACGAAAAAATGTGCCAAATGCAAAAGAAAACTCGATATTTCTTTGTTTTGCTCCCAACTTTTCGTATATTTGTGGCCGATTATTATCTATCTGGAATATGAGACAGAGGTTTTCGCTCCTGATGACTGTAATGCTTCTTTTGTGTGCTGTGCACGCAAAGGCGGATGATATTGAGCGAAAATTTACCATGTATAATGCTTCCGAAGGTCTGAGCGACAATAGTGCACAGTCGATTATCTGTGCGAAGACTGGACGTTTGGTTATTTCCACCATCGGTCACATCAACTTCTATGATGGTAAGGGATTTACGGCTGTTAATCCTGCCAACGAGACAGAGTATGAGCTGAAGAGTTACCAAGGGCATTACCATCCGTATTTCGATGCGTATCATCATATGTGGCTCAAGAACAAGCAGTCTGTCACCTGCCTTGACATGAAGACGGAGGACTTTGTTTCGAACATTGACTCTGTGTTCGTCACGCTGGGCATGAAGGAAAAAGTGAACGATATGTTTGTCTCTGGTAGTGGAGAGGTGTGGATGATGCACGGCAATAAGATTTTCGGTTCGGAGGTGAAGAAGAATTTCCCTGTGGAGAAGGGATTGAACCTGCAGGATCTTGCTGTCTATGAGAACAAACAATTGTTGCTTTTCTACGAGAACGGCGAGGTGGTCTGTTTTGACCTGGCAACGCAGATGCAGCTCTACAGGCTGCGGGCCTACGACGAGTCGTTGGCTGAAAAGTATTACCGTACCTCGCTCGTCTATCCTTACCAGCACCAGTTCCTGCAGATTCGTGACGGCGAGAAGGAAGGTATCCTGTTGTCGTTTGATGCTGAGAAACGCCAGTGGACCACGCTTATGACGTGCTCTTACAAATTCAATAACGTGACGGTCCACAACAACGTGGTTTATGTGGCATCGGAGTATTGCTTCTGGATGTATGACCTGATGACGAAGAAAGCCACTCACGTCGAGGAGCTTACGCTGGAGAACGGCAAGAAGCTGTTGACGGATATTAACACCATTGCGTTCGACCATCAGGGAGGCATGTGGATGGGTACCGAGAGGCGAGGACTGCTCTATGCCAAGCCTTACGCACCGCCTTTCCATGCGTATGAGTGGACTGAGCAGCAGGCGATAGACTATTTCAACCTGTTGAAGAAACAGCCACAGCGTCCAAGTGTGTTCAATGGTGAATGGGTGAACTGCGTATTTGAGGACAGCCGCCACTGGACGTGGGTGGGAACACGTAAGGGTCTTCACCTCTACAAGACCAAGGATGCGAAACCTATTGTGTTTACGCGTAAAGACGGTCTGTTCAACAATGTGATTCACTCCATCATTGAGGACGGGAGCGGCGACATCTGGGCCAGCACGAGCTATGGTATTACCTACCTGCCTGTCAAGAATAACAAGGTGGGCACCATTACCAGCTATAACGAGATTGACAACGTTCCCAACGAGACGTTCTCGAACGGGCGCGTCATGAGACTGGCTGACGGCACTATCGTCATGCAGTCGCTCGACCATGTGGTAGCATTCAATCCCATTCGTTTCCATCATGATGCTTTCAAGGACTTTAAGTTCGTTCCTAAACTGGTAGGGCTGATGGTCAATGGAACACAGGTTCATCCTGGTACCAAGATTGACGGTAAGCTGATACTTGATATGGCTATTACCCGCGCGCACGAAATTAACGTGGACTATAACCACAACACGTTGAGCTTCGTCTTCTCAGGTCTGAATTTCTTCCGTCCCATGCAGACCTATTACCGTTATAGGGTTCCAGAGCTTGACGAGAACTGGCGCGTGGTGTCTTATTTTAATTCTGGTGGGTTGATTGACCGCAATGGCGTGTTCCATCTGCCCCTGACGGGTTTGAAGCCTGGCGAATACCATATTGAGGTGCAGGCGTCGATGTTTCCTGACGTGTGGATTCAGGAACCGATGACGTGGCTGCTTCATGTCAACGAGCCGTGGTGGCGTACGCAGGGTGTCTATATCTCACTGGGTCTGATTGCGCTGATCTTGCTGGCACTCAATCTGTTGTTCTTCAGTAGGAACGAACGCCTGAGAATCCACCGAGCAGTGGGCGAGCAAGAGGTTATCCGCCAGATGAAAAATCTGGTTAGCCGTTACGACGGAATTGGCGAGAACCAGTTCTTTGTGAATATGAATGTGGATGAGACCAATGCCCAAACTGCTGAGCAGGAACGGTTCTTCCAGCTGATGACAACGCTGGCTCCTTGTCTGCGGTCGCAAACGCAGAATAGGTTGAGGCTCCGCGAGTTGTCTCGTATGGCAGATATGGATGTGGAGCCTATGGTCAGGCTGGTGTCTGAAAATGTTTCAAAGGATTCTTATGAGCTTGCGCTGCGTCTGTATCTAGACAAGGCGTGTGACCTGCTCATCCATTCTGAGAAGCCGATAGAACAGATTGCCTCAGAGTGTCGCTTCGCTACACCCAACTTCTTTGTTGCCAGTTTCCTGCGTGTCTATAAGGTGACGCCGTTGGAATACCGCTTAGCGGAAAAGTAGTTCGCGGAACCCTGTAAGACTCCAGGTCCGTGCTCCTGTACCTCTGTAATAGATATATACCTGATAGCGGTTGCCGGTCTGGTAGAAATTGCCTTCAGTGGGGCAGGACGCTGTGGTGCCGTCCGCATAGCGTAGTCGGTATTCGTAGTTGTAATATCCCTGTTTCTGCCAGATGACAGCACGATAACACTGGCTGTGCTCGTCGTACTGCATGGTGTAGGTCTCGGTGTTCGCGGTGGCGTTAAAAAGTCCGCTGACGATGACGTCGGCATCAGTGCGTCGGGGTATGTGCAGTTGATAGTTCACGCGAACGTAGTCACAGGTGACATCCACTTCGCGGTTGTCGCTGTTGCGTATGACAAAAGCGCCGTCGGCATCTTCGTCCGTCAGGTAGTTGCGTCGTGCTTCGTCTGCAAAGGGGAAAGCTTCGTAGGCTTTCCCGTCCCAATAGATTCGTTCCAGTCCCATCGTGGTGTGACTCATGTCGAGCACCTCAAACTTGTGGTATTCGTTGCCGGCAGGGAAGATGAGGTCGTGGCAGTGAACCCATTCCAGCGTCTTGCCGTTGAAGTCCTGACGGTCTGCTCTGGGGTTGAAGACTGCTTCTTCCCACCGCTGGTTCTGTGTCACCACCGCTAAGATTTGTTCTTCAGGATTTGTCACCTCCAGTCCCTTGTAACCCACCTGCATGCTGAGTTGCTGGTGGGTACGGTTG
The DNA here is from genome assembly GCA_947169685.1 of uncultured Prevotella sp. Lineage (GTDB taxonomy): Bacteria > Bacteroidota > Bacteroidia > Bacteroidales > Bacteroidaceae > Prevotella. Next base: position 7,327 of record CAMVQS010000073.1, read on the forward strand.
ACGTCAATCTCCGTGTTGGTGCTGACGCTGAGGCCTATCTGCATAATCGGATCAAGAACCATGAAACGAATCTCTGCGGCTGTCTCTCCTTCCTCATCAATGATGTTCACCCTGTAGTTGCCGCTTCGCTTCAGACGTGTCTGTTCGTTGGGAATGGTCAGCTGGTAGTGGACGTAGCTTACGGTGGTGTTCAGCGAGGCGGCATAGTCCTCGATGGGCTGGTCGTTGAACCCCTCCAGCCAGTCTGCTGAAAACAACCCGTCCGACGTGGTCCAGTCGGCTTCGCAATGTTCCACGTGATAGGTGTATTGGTGGTATTCCTGCCCCATGTGGTCGAAGCCGATGTTGATGGCTTCGTCTGTCCCCAGAGTGATGATGGGTGGGGCAAGCCAGTCGTACCCGGCCGTGACGGTCAGGGCATTTATCTGCGCGTCAAATGTGCGTTGCTGTGCCTTCATGCTGCTTACGAAAAGCAACCCGAGTATGATGATGCCAATGGTAAACTTCTTCATAGTCTTATGTGTATTTCTGGATGAGGGCAAGGAAGCGCTCACCGTATTTCTGACGTTTATGGTCACCGATGCCAGGAGTATAGCCAAAGGCTTCGAGTGTGGTGGGCTTTTGCGTGGCCAGTGCATGCAGGGTTCTGTCGCTGAAGATGATGTAAGGCGGAAATCCCTCTTCGTCAGCACATTGCTTCCGCAACTGGCGCAGGGCTTCAAAGAGTCGCGGGTCTTCCACACCCGCCGTGTCCGGCATTCCTGAAATGCTGATGGTGGGAATCTCGAGACCAAGACGACGTGCCGGCCTTTTCTGAACCTTTGACTCCTGACGGTCAATGACGGCCAGTTGGGCTTCGCTCCTTCCGTAGAGCACTTCCTCGCCGGCTGGGGTAATGCGTACGCGGTTGTGCTCGTCATACACAATCTCAATGTAACCCAACTGCAACATCTGCAGCAGGTAGTCCTGCCAGTCCTGTGCCGAGGTGTCACGACCCACGCCGAAGGTGGGCAGCTGGTCAAAGTGCATCCGGTTGACGACGCCTGAGTTCATGCCACGCAGAATCTCGATGATGGTCGAGGTGCGTATCTGCTCGTTGGCCCGTCGGGCTGCGCTGAGGGCCATCTGTACCAGTCGTGTGCCGTCAAAGCGTCGTGGCGGTTCGTTGCACACGTCGCAGTTGCCGCAGTCGTGACTGGTGAGCTCGCCGAAGTAGTTGAGCAGGATGCGTCGGCGGCAGATGCCTGCCTCGGCGTATTGCTGCATCTGTCGCAGCTTGTCGAAATTGATGTCGCGCTGTCCGCTTTCGCGTGCGAACTGACTCAGTTGCACAACGTCGGCCAACGAATAGAACAGAATGGTATCGGCAGGCGCTCCGTCACGTCCTGCACGTCCTATCTCCTGATAGAAGTTCTCAATGCTCTTGGGCAGGTTGTAATGGATAATCCAGCGCACGTTGCTCTTGTCGATGCCCATGCCGAAGGCGATGGTGGCACAGATGACCTGCACGTCGTCCTGCTTGAACTGTTCCTGGGCGGCATCACGTTCATGCTGCGTCAGTCCTGCATGATAGGGCGCCACGCTGATGCCCTGCTTCTGGAGCATAGTGGCCACCGCCTCTGTGTTCTTGCGGCTCAGGCAATAGATGATGCCTGGCTCCGTGGGACGTGCCTTGATGAAGTTGAGAATGTAACGCTGCTTCTCGGCGGTGGAGTAGCCTCTTTTCACGCTCAGACTCAGGTTGGGGCGGTCGAACGAAGTGACGAACTGTTGTCCCTTCAATGCCAGCTGACGGATAATGTCGCCACGTGTCACCTTGTCGGCAGTTGCTGTGAGGGCCATCACCGGTACGCCTGGGAATCGCTCCCTGAGCTGCGTCAGTTGGGTGTATTCAGGTCTGAAGTCGTGTCCCCACTGGCTGATGCAGTGTGCCTCGTCAATGGCGATGAGTGATACTTTCGGCACGAGAAACACGGGCATACTGAGTTCCGAGAGCAGTTTCTCAGGTGAGATATAGAGCAGCTTGAGCTGTCCGGATGCACACTTGCGGCGAATGATGGTATCGCGGTTGAAGTCGTTGCCGCTGTTCAACGCTTCGGCCTCAATGCCGTTGGCACGCAGGGCTTCCACCTGGTCTTTCATGAGGCTGATGAGCGGCGACACCACGATGGTTGTTCCATCCATGGCGACGGCAGGCACCTGATAGCAGATGCTCTTGCCTCCGCCTGTTGGCATGAGCACCAGACAGTCACGCTGTTGCATGACGTGCTCGATGATTTCCTGCTGCATGGGGCGGAACGTGTCGTAGCCGAAGTAGTGCTTCAGTATGCTTTGAATATCCATAAGTGAGGGCAAAGGTAAGAAAAAGTTTAGAGTTTAGCGTTTAGAGTTAATAATTTTTTGTAATTTTGTCGCCGTTATGAAACAGGAAGCATTTAATTATCAGACTGACGAGCGTTTTGCCGACATCCAGCTGTTACGCTATCGGCTGAACGGCTTTGAGCAGTTGACGCTGCAGCAGAAGCTGTATATCTATTATCTATCCGAAGCCACGCTGTGGGGACGTGACATCACGTTCGACCAGTTCGGGCGTTACAACCTGCAGATTCGCCGTCTGTTGGAGCAGGTCTATACCTCTGCCTACGTTGACCGTACGACAGACGAGTTTCGCGCCCTGGAGAGCTACCTGAAGCGTGTGTGGTTCTCGAACGGTATCTATCATCACTATGGTTGCGAGAAGTTCGTGCCTGAGTTCTCAGCGGAATATCTGCGTCAGGTTTCTCCTCTCGATGAGACGGAAGAAGGCGCCTTGGAACGTGTCATCTTCGACCCCGACTATCTCCCCAAGCGTGTGAACAAGGCTGACGGCGAAGACCTCGTCCTCACCTCT
>CAMVQS010000074.1 GCA_947169685.1 uncultured Prevotella sp.
GTGCCACCATCTCGTAGTTGGTGCATACAGCCGACGAGGCCAGGAAGAACGGGTTTTCACACTTGATGCCACAGAAGTCGATAGTCAGATCGGGATAATGGCTGTCATCTACATCATCCTTATGAATGCTGTGTACCACCTCCTTGATGCGGATTGGCCAGTTGTAGTGGATGCAGGCCTGTTCTGCGCGTTCCAGATCACCGTCGGTACAATCCTTCACCCAGCGCAGCGCAGGCTTGTGGTTGTCGAAGCGGATGGCACGGATGGCACGTGCGGGGTCGCCCGTCTTACAGGCTTTGGTACAGGGCGCATCCTGGCACAGCAGACAGCGGTTGGCCTCCTCGTAGATATTGACCTTCCTGACCTTAACACCCTTCACCTTGATCTGGTTGTTGTCTAACGACTCGATGATGGCCAGCGACTCTATCTGCTTGACGCCAGCCTCGGTGAGCACCTTGCGACCACCCTGGAATTCCTTTTCTATGATGAAACCCATGCCAATGAGTTCTGCTCCTGACTGTCGGCACAGGCCTATGATACCCATACCCACATTGCCGAACGCCAGAAAGTCATCGATGAACAGCACGCGGTCGTTGGGCGACAGATACTCCTTGCTGATAATCAGCGTATAGTCATTCTGCTTGGTAAATGAGCGTACCTTCGAAACGTAGAAATCACTCATTGTTAACGGTTGTTTCTTCTTGGCGAACACTACCGGTAGTTCCATCAAGAAGCCCAGCATCACCGCAGGAGCAATGCCCGACGCCTCGATGGTCAGGATCTTCGTGGGCCGTGCGTCGGCAAAGCGGTTCATAAACTCCACCGCTACCTGTTTCATCAGGTAAGGGTCCATCTGGTGGTTGATAAAACGGTCCACCTTCAAGATACCACCGTCCAGACAGTGGCCATCCTGCAATATGCGATTAATCAATGATTGACAGTTTGTAGCCATAATATACATAGGTTTTACAAAGAATAACACTACAAAGATACAGAATTTTTAATGAAAAAAGAAACGGAATGACCGTTTTTTTCTATATTTCACCTATTTAATATAAAAACAGGTTACTTTTCTGTCAGCTGCCAGGCAACGCCCAACATGAGATTAAAGTAATCTTGCGAATGTCTCAGACTAATCAGGCAAAGAGGTGCCATCGCAATCATCACTAACCATTGTCTCAATCCTCGCATCACTAATTATTTGCTGCAAATATAATGTTTTTCAAGCAAACTACAAAACAATTGACTGTTTTTTAGGTACTGATGTGCGTAAAAAACTTTTAAAAATTAGCAGAAAACAAGCGTTTTATGCAGACAATTGAAATAAACTTCGTAGATTTGCAAATAAAAATAGTACGAAGGAAATGAACATCAGTAATATCATCAATGCCGTCAAAGTGTATTTCGACATCCTGCCCGACAAAGAGGACGAACAGGATATCATCACACAAATCAGCAGCGGGGTTTCGTTCAAGGGCGCCAACCTCTGGATTCTCATCTTCGCCATCTTCATGGCCTCGCTGGGCTTGAACGTCAACTCCACGGCAGTCATCATCGGTGCGATGCTTATCTCACCACTCATGGGGCCCATTATCGGCATGGGACTGGCTGTAGGCATCAGCGACCTCGACCTGTTGAAACGCTCGGCAAAAAGCTACGGAGTGGCTACACTCATCAGCGTGCTCACCGCCACCGTCTATTTTCTCGTCTCACCATTGAGTGAGGTACAGTCGGAGCTGCTGGCACGAACATCCCCCACCCTCTACGACGTGTTCATCGCCTTTTGTGGCGGCGCGGCAGGCATCATCGCACTCTGCACACGCGGCAAGGGCAACGTCATACCCGGAGTGGCCATCGCTACAGCCCTGATGCCACCGCTCTGTACGGCAGGTTTCGGACTGGCCACAGGCCATTGGCTCTATTTCCTTGGAGCCTTCTACCTCTTCTTCATCAATACCGTATTCATCGCCTTGGCAACCTTCTGCGGCGTCAGACTGCTCAAGTTCAGGCAACGCGACTTCCGGGCACCGGAACGAGCCAAGGAAGCCCGCCACATCATGATAGCCATCGTGGTGGTGACGATGATACCGGCAATCTATCTGACGGTTCAGATTGTCAACCAGAGCGTTTTCGACCATAATTTAAACCGCTTTATCAAGGCCGAACTGACCCAGCGGGGTACGCAGATCATCACCCACGACGTGGACAAGGACAGCCTCCGTCTGCGCGTTGTAGCCGTAGGCAAGGAAATCACGCAAGACCGACAAAAAGAAGCCCAAGCAAGAATGGAGTTCTACGGACTTGACGGCTACCGACTGAAAGTCATCCAAGGCGTACATTCCGACAGCCTGATGTCGCTCACCAGCGAACTCTCGGCAATGATGACCAAGAGGGAAACCGAACGAAATCAGGCCGTGGAACTCTCTGCACAAGTGAATTCGCTCAACGAACTGCTTGGCGAATACACTCGTTACGAGTTGCTAGCAGAGGAAATCCGAGGTGAGATGTCAACACTCTTCCCACAAGTCGGCAGTCTGAGCCTCTCGCGTGTAAACGAAGTGCAAAGCGACACGCCAATCACTAAATACTATGTTGCAGCTATTGTTGGAACAGCAAAAGGAAAAACGCTGCAAGCAGCCGAGAAAAAGAAACTAACCGAGTGGCTTCAAGTCAGAGTAAAGGCCGACAGCCTGGTAGTCATATATCCACAAGAGTGACGAACGAGTTTTTGTCCTCCACCTTTTCATGCCATGAAATATGATTACTAATAACCATCTGACACGCGATGTCCATGACGGACGATGTCTTTGACTGGCCGAAGTCCGACTGGACAGGTACCCCCATGTTGAAGCATGCCGATATGAAGGGAATCGGTGCCCAACAGCCTGCCAAGTGCAAGGTGCTGGTGAAGGGGATAGAGGGACGACAGGTTAAGCTGACCGTCAGCAACCCCTCAGACAAGGTGGCCTACATGCTCCGCGTAGTGCTCAAGGACAAGAAGGGCAGGCTCATCGACGGTGTGACCTTCAGCGACAACTATATCTCCATCGTACCGAAGGGCGAGAAGACCGTCACCTGTCTGCTGCCCGGTGAGATGAAGTTCACAGCCGACGTGCTGCCTTATTAAGCTTTTTTCATATCAGAATGCAAAATAATACAAAATCATGTACCACTTAACGAAAAAAATTGTATCTTTGCAGCGTAACTAACTAATAAAAGCAGTCTATGGAATTACAAGAGATCCTTTCTAGCATACAGGTTTGCTCGCTTGAGGAGCTGAATGCCGACGAGCAAAAGGCTGTGCAGTTGGCACTTGAAGGTACTAACCGCAGTTATACTCCATACAGTCGTTTCCATGTCGGTGCAGGTGTTATCCTGAACAACGGACAAGAGTTTATCGGTTGTAATCAGGAGAATGCTGCCTTCCCCGCAGGTCTTTGTGCTGAGCGCACGGCATTATATGCGGCTGGTGCACAGTATCCGCAGGAACCGGTCAAGATACTGGCCATTGCTGCCCGAGGCACCGACAATGAGCTGACAGAGGAGCCTGTTTCTCCCTGTGGCACCTGCCGACAAGTCATCATCGAGACGGAGACGCGTTTCAAGCAGCAGGTCATTATCCTGCTGTACGGGAAACGTTGTATCTATCGTGTGGAAGGCATCCGACAGCTCATGCCGCTGTCGTTCACAGAATTCTAATAACATCCGAAGCCGACAGCCTCGCTGTCGGGCTTCAGGTGGAAGTCATACACCAGATTATCTTCGTCTATCAGCACGAAGTCTTCTTTCTTGGCTACGAAATAAGACTCTTCTGGTAGTTTCTCCACTCCTTCTTCGGTAGCTATGAGTGTTTCTTCATAGCCCGCAAGAAGGAGTTTTTCTATGTTGTAAGTGGTGCCCTGCTTTAGGGAGAGCGCCACGTCACGGTAGGCGAAAGGATAATACTGTGCCAGCGTGCATTGCGTCAGCGTGAGATGACTGTTGGCGACGGTAAGCAAGGACCCCTCGGCATTCGACAGCTGGCAGTAGTCTAACGTCACCTCAGCACCTGTGGCGTCGATGCCGTTGCCTTCGCTGTTGTGCACCACGGTACGCGTGAGTGACAGCAAGGAGCCTTCGGCTGCTACAATGGCATCGTTGGCACCATGTACGTCACAGCCTACCATGAGACAACGGGCTTCCTCCTTGACGCTGATGCCCTTCCACTGGCCGCTAACGTGGTCGTAGGGCAGGTAGGAGAACATATCGTCGAGACGGTCACCACGCAACGTGGCATCCTCGGCCTGCAGCGTCCCTAAGACGTCGATGCCTGCACCTTCGTGGAAGAAGAGCGTCGTACCCTGCAACCGCAGCGTTGCGTCCTTGGCCACCGTCAGCGTGCCATAGACGAGGATGGGCCTCTGGCTTGTCACCTCCTCGTCGGCTGTCACCGTCTTGTTCTCCCAGCGTTCTGCATCCCAAGCCCAAGCCCGCAGTTTCACGTGTTGCTCTACCCCACTCTCCAGCGTAAACACCAGCTGTTCGTCAATGGGTTGCGGTTCTACTTTACCAGTGGCTTGTGGCGTCAGTTCCACGAAAACCAGGAGACTGTCTTCGCCCAACACCTCTAGCCCGCTGATGGAGGGGTTGAGATATTCTCCATCGACATTGACACGGAAGCCCTTGGAGGGGTCTGACAGACGTATGTCGTTGACTCGCAGCGCCTTTTTGTTGTCGTTATGAATCCAGAACGTATAGGTGGCTGAGCCGATACCGCTGAAGATAGTATCCATCTTCAAGGTGTCGGAGGGCAATGTAAGAACGTCGCTACGACTGGTCGTGAACTGCTCGTCGTCGCTACATGCCACACACAGCAACAGGGCGAAGAAATAAAAAATCCGTTTCATCATATATTGACAAAACGGATTATTCGCTGATTTATTATTTAATGCTTCATGTTTAATCTTTAATGTTACTTAAAGTAGCGCTTCAGCAGCCCGGCAAAACCAGCACCATGACGTGCCTCGTCCTTCGCCATCTCGTGAACGGTGTCGTGGATAGCGTCAAAGCCGGCAGCCTTGGCATTCTTGGCAATGCGGAACTTGTCCTCACAGGCACCAGCCTCGGCGGCAGCACGCTTCTCCAGATTGGTCTTCGTGTCCCATACACACTCGCCCAGCAACTCGGCAAACTTGGCTGCATGCTCAGCCTCCTCAAAAGCGTAGCGCTTGAAAGCCTCGGCAATCTCAGGATAGCCCTCACGGTCAGCCTGACGCGACATGGCCAGATACATACCCACCTCGCCGCACTCGCCGTTGAAGTGGTTGCGCAGGTCGTCAATCATCTCCTGTGACACACCCTCGGGCTTGCCGTCGCCAATCTTGTGGACGGTAGCGTAGGTCATGTCGGCATCGTCCTTCAGTTCTGAGAACTTTGAAGCAGGAGCCTTACAGATGGGGCACTTCTCGGGAGCAGCATCGCCTTCGTAGATATATCCACAAACGGCGCAGATAAACTTTTTCTTCATAGCTTTTCAATATTTGTTTAGTTAGTAATAAAAATGTTTTTGCAAATATACGAAGAAAAAACAAATCCCGCAAATGTTTTGCAGGATTTATTTGAAATATTTTTTCGTACAACTTATTTCTTGTGGTATTTCCGCAACAGCGGAATCTCCTCACAGAGTGCATCAGCCAGCAGACCAGCCACGACCTTGGCACCATACTCGTTGTAGTGGGTGTTGTCCTGACGACCGTCGGGCAGCGCAGGATGTTCTCCTGGCTTATACCACATGTGGAGCTTCTTGGAACCCTCCACGCCCAACTGTTGTTCCAAGTCATACGTAATCCTGTTGGCATCCACAAAGAGGCAGTTCATGCGTCGAGCAACATCACGAGGCGCCACAGCATAAAGTCCGTGGGTATCAACCAGCGAGTCGCCCTCCACCATACCTGCACCATCAGCAAACGTCGTATTACGCAACGCCTCGTCGTCAGCATTGGCTGGAGCTTTCTGCATGAAGTTACGACGCACCACAGGATTCATCACCACGGGAATGCCCCCATGCTCACGCGTCTCGCGGATATATCGCGCCAAGTTGTAGTCGAACGTCGAGCCAGGCTCTGTATGTCGCTCGGGCTGTGCCTTCTCGTCGTTATGGCCGAACTGTATGATGACATAGTCGCCGGGCTTCATCAGCGCCAGCACCTTGTCCCATCGTCCCTCGTCGATGAAGCTCTTACTGGAGCGTCCGTTCACGGCGTGGTTATCCACCTTGATATACGCCTCGTCGAAATACTGCTGCAACGCCATTCCCCACCCTCTTTCCGGAGACCCTTTCGACAAGTCCTTCTGGGCTGCCGTCGAGTCGCCGATAATGAAGATAGTGGTCACCTTGTCCTGCGTAAACGAGGTCAGCACCAGCAAAGCCGTCAAAACCAGCAACAGATACTTCTTCATTTGCTTTACTTTTTTACCTTTCCAATGAGTTCCTCAATGGTCACCATCTGCTGCTCTCCCGTCTCCATGTTCTTGAGCGTCAGCTTGCCCTCATTGATTTCGTTCTCACCGGCAAGGGCAACGAAGGGAATCTGCTTGGCATTGGCATACGACATTTGCTTCTTCATCTTCGCAGCGTCAGGATAAATCTCTGCACGGATGCCTTTCTCGCGTACCTTATATATATAAGGCAGGCAATAGGCGGTTTCCTTCTCGCCGAAGTTGATGAACAGCAGCTGCGTGGTGTTCACGCTCTCCTTCGGATAAAGGTCGAGCTGGTTGAGCACGTCGTAGATGCGGTCGGCACCAAACGAGATGCCTACGCCCGACAGTCCCGGCATACCGAAGATGCCCGTCAAGTTGTCGTAGCGTCCACCACCCGTGATGCTGCCAATCTGAACGTCGAGGGCCTTCACCTCGAAGATGGCACCAGTGTAGTAGTTCAGGCCGCGTGCCAGCGTCAGGTCGAGCTGCAATTCATTTTTCAGAGTAATCTGAGTACTCAGAGTATTCAGAATAAACCTGAGCTCCTCCACGCCCTTCAGACCAGTCTCGCTGTCCTTGAGAACCTCGGCAATGGTCTGCAGCTTCTCGTCGTTGGTACCACTGAGCATGATGATGGGCTGCAGCTTCGCGATTTGCTCCTCGGTCAGTCCGTCCTCGCGCAGTTCGGCATTCACGTTGTCAATGCCTATCTTGTCGAGTTTGTCGATGGCGACGGTGATATCTACAATCTTGTCGGCAGCACCGATGACCTCGGCAATGCCGGAGAGTATCTTACGGTTGTTGATTTTAATCTGCACACGGATGCCGAAGCGGGTGAACACCGTGTCGATAATCTGCATCAGCTCCACCTCGTTGAGCAGCGAGTCAGAGCCTACGACGTCGGCGTCACACTGGTAGAACTCACGGTAGCGGCCCTTCTGCGGACGGTCGGCACGCCACACAGGCTGGATCTGGTAGCGCTTGAAGGGGAAGTGGATCTCATTCTGGTGCTGGACCACGAAACGGGCGAAAGGCACGGTCAGGTCATAGCGCAGACCCTTTTCACAAACCTTCATTGCAACTGCGTTGCTGTTTTCCAGCATTGCGGGATCCACAGCGGCAAAAGCATCTCCGGAGTTCAGGATCTTGAAAAGCAGCTTGTCACCTTCGTCTCCATACTTTCCAAGCAGGGTACTGAGATTCTCCATAGCCGGCGTTTCTATCTGGGAATATCCGAACAGGTGGAAAACTCCGCTGATTGTTGAGAAAATGTAGTTGCGGCGGGCCATTTCGACCGGTCCGAAGTCACGTGTCCCTTTGGGGATTGAAGGTTTCTGTGCCATAGAGCTGTAATTTGCATCGCAAATGTAGCATTAATTTGCGGTTTTTGCGTAACTTGGTGGGAATTGAAAACTGACCTATGAAAAGAACTTTGTTCATCTCCATTATCACTGCCGTGGCAGTGATTCCCGCAGCAATCTTCGCGGTTGTCTCTTGCGGGGGATCAAGGCCCGAAGGACCTTGCGACATCTATGCTAAGGGAGGGACACCCTGCGCCTCTGCGCACAGTACCACACGTGCTCTGTTCAAGGCATACAACGGTCCTCTCTACCAGGTTATGCGCCAGTCGGACGGCAAGACGCTGGATATCGGTGTAGTCAAATCACACGGTTACGCCGACTCCGAGGCCCAGGACAGATTCTGCGCCGACACTTATTGCTGGATTACTACCATCTATGACCAGGGACCGAGCGGCAACCATCTGAAACAGGCTCCCCGCGGAGGATTCGGCGGCCACGCTATGGGCGGCTTCAACAACATTCCCGTGGCTGACTGGGCTCCGGTAACGATTTATGGCCACAAGGTTTATGGCGTGTTCATCGCCCCGGGTATGGGACTCCGCTGGAATGACACCAAGGGCATCGCCGTTGACGACCAGGCCGAGGGCCAGTACTGGGTCATCGCCGGCAACCACTACAACGACGGCTGCTGCTTCGACTACGGCAACGCTGAGACCGACTCGCGCGACGACGGAGACGGAACGATGGAGACTACATACTTCGGAAATGCCACCGCCTGGTACAAGGGGGTAGAACCCGGTCCGTGGATTATGACCGACCAGGAGAACAACCTCGTCGGTTGCGTAAATCCCGACCCCAACGACAAATTCTGCCCCACCATCAATCCGGTTGAATGGAGATTCGTAACGGCCACAGCCGACGGCGAGCCTCACCACTGGAGGTCTATGGGCGGAGACGCCCAGCAGGGCGAGCTCAAGGTCTATTATGACGGAGGCCGCATCCAGAACCCCCGCAGCAGCTACGACCCGATGCGTAAGCAGGGCGCCATCCTCCTCGGTAACGGTGGCGACAACTCTGTCGGTTCCCAGGGAACATTCTACGAGGGCGCCATCACTTTCGCAGGCACCTTCCCCAGCGAAGAGCTTCAGCAGAAAGTCCAGGCCAACATCGTTGCTGCCAAATATGACGTTGAACGCGTGACCGTCGCCGCTGAAAAGGACATCAACAGGCCCAACCGCCTCCAGACCTTCGTTCCCGGCGAAACACAGAAAGTCGCCGTCAAATTCGTGAACACCACCGGCAAGACTGTCAGCAACCTGACCCTCGGTGTTGAAGTTCCCGCAGGCTGGAAAGCCGAGGCCGACAAGAAGATCGGTTATTCTGTAGAGCCCGGCCAGACAGTCATCGAAACCTTCGACGTCACCTCTTCCGACAAGGAATTCAACGGTGACTTGCGCGGTGTCGCCAAATGGGGCCGCAACACTGAAAAATCAGTGGAGAAAGTGCGCAATGCCGACCCTGTCAAGATCAATGAGTTCCGCATCGCAGGCGCCAACCCTTCAGATTCGTTCATCGAGCTTTACAACGCCGGTGACAAGGCTGTCGATCTCTCAGGTTGGAACATCACTGCACACAAGATCAATATCCCCATCTTCTCAAGCATAAAGGTTCCTGCAGGCACCACTCTCGCCCCGAAGAGCTTCTATGTGTTCGGTCTGGCCACCACCGGTCTTGCCGTTCCCGCAGCTAAGGGCGACAAGGTTATCTACACCCGCAGCGTAGACGGAATCAGGGCCGGCGACACCATCGATATCGACGGGGAGAAAGTAGTAGTGGCAAAAGTCAACGCTCCTGCTGCCGATCCGACCAGCAGGGTTGCTCCGGGCACTCCCACAACACTGTGGCAGCCGCTTCCCGAAGGACCGGTAATCACTATCCCCAAAGGTTCGAAGAATATTCCCGTTACAAGTACCGCCGGCTTCAAGGCAGGCCAGAAGATGGCCATCGGCTATGGCGCAGAGTATCCTGCCGTCGACCGCGTATGGGAGAAATATGAAGTGGTAACTGTCACTGAGGTCGGCAAGCCCGGAACCCAGGCATACCTCTCTTATGACGCCAAACCCGGCGACACCAACATCAAGGTATCTTCTGTCGCAAACATCACTGCAGGCGACAAGATCCGTCTGGACATCGCCAGCGAAGGCCACGGCATAGAGTGGGTCACCGTCAAGAGCGTTGGCACCCAGTCTGAAGTCAGCACATTCGGAGGTCCTCTGCCCATCGAGAGAGCCGGAACCGGACTTGAACTCGAAGAGCCGCTCAAATTCGCACACTCTTCAAATATGCCTTTTGCAAACAACGGAACCGGCATCAGTTTCGAACCTGCCACCAAGTTCGACCACTCGTCCAACGAGCCCGTACTCGCCC
>CAMVQS010000075.1 GCA_947169685.1 uncultured Prevotella sp.
CTTTAATGGCCTTGCTTGCCGGACCAACCGGGGCTATCCATCTGAAGCGGAGTTAAAAAGTGCTTCTATTTTAGCAAGTCGCTTGCCGGACCAACCGGGGCTCTTGCCCTAAATAGGTTCCTTTCACTTTGCAAAGGTAAATACTTTTTCCGAATCTTCCAAACATTTCGACTATTTATTCATCTTACAGGCCGTTTTCCTCCAAAATTTCCTTGAAACGCCGTGCAATAGCCACCATTCTTTCAAATGGTTTGCGAGTGCCATAGTCATCTGGATCATATCTCCACTTGTCGAACGGCTTGTTGAAACTCGTTTTGTTGATGTTCCTCACCGAGTCCTTCTTGTACGGTTTGTTCACCTCCTCAGGCATCACCCTGCGGATGAGTGTGTCAAAGCCGTCAAAATCCGAGTCACGGCAGTATCCCTTATCCACCAGTATGCGATACACCGCCTGCCAATGCCCCTGCAGGTTAAACAGCGGTTCGTCCCCGTACTGTTCTTTCATCAGCAGGACAATACTCTGACGGATACGCTCATCTTCCTCCGGCAACTCACCCGCTCCCTTCTCCCTCCCTACACAGGGAGGGTCGGGGTGGGTCTCAGGGACGGGGTGGGTCTTCCCATATATATACTGATTCTCCACTCTGTCTATATGCTGACTGCCCGACTTGTAGATGTTGAATACGATGCTGCCTTTATACTCTTTCAGGACTTCGGCGGGCAGCAGGTCGCCGAGTCCTTCAAGACTTGCTGGTTCTTCTTCGTTGCTCTTCATTTTTCCCTTGATGAATAGACTGTTATACAATAATGATCTTGGAGAAAAACGGAGGGCGCGGGTTACTTGGGGTTCTCAACATTGTCTCTCGGGCTCGCTATTGCCCATTTGCAAGTGTTGATACGGCCAAAGCCCACGCCTCCGTAAGGATGCGTGAGCAGGCAGCCGTCCTTTCTTGCAAATGTCTTATTGAGTTAGCGATTCGAGAGACAATCGAGAAAGCTGGTTGCTCTATTCGGGTGCTAAATTACTCCTTTTTTATGACACACCCAAATATTCTGAGGAAAAAATTATGGACTCATGCTTTTGTTCATTTTTTTAGAACCGCTCCCGTGATTAACAGCTTCATTCCTGATAGTCTAACCAAACTTCCTCCACTTGGCGCACAACATTCATGTTGGATGTCGGGAACTTTGGGTAAAGTCTCCAGAATAATACTGGCCTTTCCATCTGGAAGTAGCCAATGTTCGTGTTGGTATTCCAATACATAATCACCTGAAGTTCATAGCTATTATCCAGATTATGCAATAGCCTTACCTTGCCAAGCGACGTTTGTCCACTTGCCTTGTATGTCAGACCAACCAATAGTACGTGTTGGTTAAAGTCAATCTGTGGAAGTTCCAACGCTCCTTTGTAAACAGACTCTAACTCTTCCAGACTGTGTATCGCAAGAATCTTTACCTGCGAAGGGGGAATTGCCCCGATGCCTCTTACAACTTCTGTGTAATCTTCACCCGTAAAGAATCCACCTATTAAGTTCTCTGTTATGATATTACAGTCCTTTTCAAAGAAAGCGCTGACTGCCTCTGTTGCTACAGCCTCTTGGACAACGTTCTTATCGTCGATGAAGTCACTATTGTCATCACTGCTACACCCTGCCACTCCCGTCATCAACAGGAACAGCGCACACACGTAAAATAATTCTTTTCTCATAACGATGTTTTTTTTTAGAAAATGTTTATCGTTGCAAATGTACAATTAATTTTCTTTACTTCAAAATAAAAGCCCGTTAGTTACATAATTCTATTCTACAATCATATTCTGGATAAAGATTAGGCATAGCATGCATACGATCACCTATATATTCATAACTGAGCACTTTAAAAGCTATTCGATTACCCAAAAAACTATATTGCTTTGGGGCATCGGAATTAGAAATACCAATTAATGTGTTTCCTAAGCATTGGTATGTTCCACTTGATATAGGGTCCGTTCGAACAATAAAGCCATATTCTCCTACTTGTACTATTTCACCTTCGATACAGGCATCATCTTTGATACATACATTATCATCGTCGTTTGAGCACGACACAACCGTAAACGACATGCCCACTGCCATCAGCATGAGGGCAAAGAATAAGAATTTCTTTTTCATACGCTTCGATTTAGATGTTTCTATTAATAGAAAACCCCAGTATTGCGAAACCTTGCATCTGAAGATAATAATTTAACATTATTTATGCTACAATTCTATATATCCCGTAAACAGCCAGTTGCCCATAACAAGGTCTATCTCGTAGTCCCCAGAGAGGGTAGAGGGTAGCGTAACTTCCGTCATGGCAGAAGTGACAACCGTAGAATAGACAACAGTCTCGTACTCATCCTTTATATATAGGACATACTCAGGATGATTGGCAGTGAACGTCAGGGAGTAATCCTCTAAATAAACTGTTGGAGCTTTTATGGGGCTACGAGGCTGTTCACCCATAGGGCCACTGGGGTCAAAATAACCAACTTGAAGTGGTATAGAAACCTGTTGGGCAGACATTGATGCTGCCCACAATAATGAAATGGAAAACAATAAGATTTTCTTAATCATAGCTTTGACGTATTAAAAGATTAAACTTGGCCGCAAAGTTATGGCTTTATATTTGCATAGCAAAAGAAAAACACGGCTAAGATTACACCATGTTTACACCGTCAAAAACTTTCACTCGTCTGTTTTTAAGTGTGTTATATTAAAAAGTGTATCACCGTTACGCCCTACCCAAGATATTTGTCAGGTTCTTTTCAAGGGTTGATGCTGTGGATTCATTAAAGAGTTTCTGATTGGCTTTACACCTGATATTGGTAATGGACTGTGCAGACGTGTTGAGTAAAATAGCAGCATCACCTATCTTGAATCCTAACAAAAGTAATATACAAAGGCGCAACTCTGTTGAAGAAAGGAGAACATCACGGCCCAATGCTGTGTATATGGAAGGTGCAGAACGGGAAAATTGTTTTATCAGACGGTTCCATTCGGCATCTGTCGGTAATGTTACTTTAAGACTTCCTGTTGACTTTGACTTGAATAGGGCAACAACGTTACTGTCTTTAAAGTCTGTCAGTTGCTGACTGGAGTTTGCTGCTTGCAGCTTTTTCTGGATAGATGCAACTTTTTCTCTCAGAAGCTCTACTTCATTTTGTTTATCATTCAACAATGTTGTATCTTGCTGTTTGATCTTCTCAAGTTCAGCTGACACCTTATTGTAATCATGTATTGATTGTCTATAGTCATGACCAAGTTGCGTAATCTTCTGATTCTTTTTCTTTCTAAGCCTAATGTATGTATAGGATAGTGTGATTATCAGGAAGAGTGAACACAGCAGAATGACAATGCTGTTATATCTTGCTCGTTCTGCATTTCTTGCTTCCTTGTCGGCAATCTGCTGAAAACGCTGATAGTTATACATGGAGGACATCTGTCCGACAACCTCTGTGCGTTTTCGGTTATTCAAAGTGTCAACGGCATCTTCGTATAAGCGCGCGTATTTGATGATGGAATCGGTGTTTTTCCTCTGCTGATAGACAGTGAGTAATCCCCTGTAGGCATCGGCTTCATTTCCTCTAATCAGTAATTTGCGCATAAAATACTCAGCAGAGTCCAACCTGTTTGTCTTTATATAATAGATGCCTTTGATATAATAAAAGCCTTCGCGACCGATGACAATAGTACCACTTTTATCAAATAATCCCGAATAGATTTCATAATCATTCAACAACTCTTTTGCTTCATCTATTTGGTTGCGATTTAAGAGGATATAGGCAAGTGTCGCATTTGCACCTACCGCCAATTGCATATCGCCATGCTCTTTGTATAAATCATGAGTTTTAAGAATAGTTTGGATTATTTTCGTTGTGTCTCCTATTATAGTATATACTTTGGCTTTTAGTTCCTGACTTCTGATATAACCAATCGTGTCACCGTAAGCCAAAAAGCAGTGTCCTGATTGTTCTCTTGCCCATATCTCATCTTGCGGAAGGTTCTGTCTGTGGAATAGTTCTGCCATCTGTCCATAAACGCACGACAACAAGCGATAGTTACAATTGCTGGAAGTGGTATCTGCATGATCAATGGCGGTATGGTAACATTCAAGAGCATGAGGCGCCTCACCCATGTCACGATAGACGCAGCCTAAGAGGTAGTGGGCGCGTACTTGTTCGTTGGCTGAGCCGTGACGGTCATAGAAGTCGGCCACCTCCTGCAGGATGCTGTCGGAGGGTAGTGTGTCGTAACACTTGTTAGCGGCATCGGCCAGCAAGAGGTAGTAGTACATACGGTCGGGAGTGGAATTGAAACTCATGCTGCGAAGCAGGGCGAGAGCTGAATCCGGACGGGACAAAAGAAGGCTGTCCGCAGCGACAAGTTGCGGATTGTGGCTGGTACTGGTACACGCGACAAGTACCAGCAATGAAAGTAATATGTAGGGAAGTCGCTTCATTGAGTGCAAAGGATTCACCCCAGCGTGATGTTCTCCACTTCTACGGGTTCGTGAAGGAAAATCTGGGCAGACTCCTTGAACTTCTCTGGGTTCTCGGTGGTAAGGTAGTGTACATTGCCTCCTTTCGTGCAACGCTGCTCCACATCGGGATGCTGCTCAAAATAGTGTTGCAGACTTTCTGCAACATATTCCCCCTGCGAGATAATCCGTATGCCACGGGGAATATACTTGTGAATCTTGGGTAACAGCAACGGATAATGGGTGCAACCCAAGATGATGGTGTCAATCTCTGCATCGAGGCGTAGCAGCTGGTCAATGCGTTTCTTGACAAAGTAGTCGGCTCCTGGCGAGTCGGCCTCGTTGTATTCCACTAAAGGAACCCAGAAGGGACAGGCGACACCGCTGACCTTGATGTCGGGCCAGAGCTTGGCAATCTCCAGGTTATAGCTCTCACTCTTGATGGTTCCCTCTGTGGCGAAGATTCCCACGTGGCGGGTACGTGTGAGGGTGCCGATAACCTCTGCTGTAGGGCGGATGATGCCCAGCACACGACGCTGAGGGTCCCACTGCGGCAGGTCATTCTGCTGAATGGTGCGCAGGGCTTTGGCGGAAGCCGTATTACATCCTAGTACTACCAGTTGGCAGCCCATCTGAAAAAGTCGTTCGACAGCCTGACGGGTAAACTCATAGACCACGTCAAAAGAACGGGTGCCATAGGGAGCACGGGCATTGTCGCCCAAGTATAGGAAGTCGTACTGGGGCAACAACTGACGGATGCCATGCAGGATGGTCAGTCCGCCATAGCCACTGTCAAAGATTCCGATGGGGCCTGGTGCGCTGGGGAATGTCATGTTTATTTCAACAAATCAAGTACAGCTGTAGTAATGTCTTCGCCCATGTCAGGGTTGATGAACGGACAGGCGTTCTGATCCGTATTCAGCACGAAGGCATATCCGCGCTCCATGCCGATCTGCTGGACGGCCGTCTGGAGCTTCTGGTGAAGTGGAGCCATAGCCTCCTGCTCGGCAGCTGCCAACAGACGTCGGCTCTCAGCCTTGAAGGCGATATTCTTCTCCATGAGCTCCTGGAGTTCAGTCTGACGCTTCTGCAGAATGGTCTGGGGGAAGTCGCGCTGCCCGTCAAGGAACTGCTCGTATTTTGTATTGAAATCCTCTTCAGCGCGGGTTGCTTCAGCCTCGTACTGTGCACGCAGGTCGGCCAGTTGTTTCTGCATGAGGGCATATTCAGGCATAGCCTTCAGGACAGTGTCGTAACTGAAGTAGCCAAAATGAAGACCCTGCGCGTTTGCACAAAGTGCAAACACGAGGGTCATCAGTATTGATAGTGTCAGGCGCTTCATATTAACGCAGTCCCAGTTTTGCCTTTACGTCAGCTGTCACGTCCTTGCTCAGCGTTGTGCTGATAAAGGGGATACCGCTGGCAGTGTCCATGATATACACATAACCACCAGCCTCGCCGACAGCCTTGATGGCATCAAGTACCTTGGTGCTAATAGCCTGCATCTTCTCCTGCTGAGCTCTGGCCAGAGCCTGCTGGTTGTCCTGATAGCTCTGCTGAATCTTCTGATACATTTCCTGCAGCTCAGTTTCACGACGCTGTTTGATATTCTCAGGCAGTGTAGCCTGTTCCTTCTCAAAAGCCTCGGCTTTCTTCTGGAGCTCGTCCTGCATGCCTTTCAGGTCGGCCTCATACTGCTTCTGCAGTGCTTCGATTTCTGCTTTTGCCTTGGTAAACTCAGGCATAGCCTGAATAATCTCCTGTGCGTTTACATGTCCAAACTTCTGAGCCATCATGGTCAGTGGTGCAAACATCAACAGCATTAAAAGTAACTTTTTCATTTCTTTTTGTTTTAAGTGTTTAATTGATTATTCTATTTATTAATTATACCCTAACTTTTGTAATACTTCGTCAGAGATATCAATCTTGGGTGATGCAAATATGATGCCGCTGTCGCTGGCTCGGTCAAGTATTAACTGATAGCCGCGTTGCTCGGCCACGTCCTTGACAGCATTATAGATTTCGAGCTGGATGGGGTTCATCAGTGCTGAGCGTTTCTTGAACAGCTCGCCCTCCGGACCGAAATAGGTCTTCTTCAGTTCTGCAGCCTGCTTCTCCTTGGCCACAATCTCTTCCTGACGGGCTTTCTTCTGCTCGTTGGAGAGGAACACCACGTTGTCCTGATAGTTCTTGTAGAGCGTCTGTGCTTCGGTCTGAAGCGCATCGACCTCTGCCTGCCATTTCTTTGACATCTGGTTCAACTGTTCGTTGGCGCGCTCATAAGCAGGAATATTACTAAGGATATAGTCCATGTCAAGCATGGCGAACTTCTGGGCGCTCATTCCGACTGCCGATAGCAGCAGGGTAAACATGATTATTATCTTCTTCATAATCGTCTCTTTTTAGGGTTTCATTTTCTTTGACGGGAAAACTCTGCAATGGTTTAATAGTTTTTAGAACTCTTGTCCGAGAATGAAGTGGAACTGGCTGCCACCCTTTGACTGACTGCCTGAACGGTTGGTATAGACATTGTCGAAACCATAAGCCCAGTCAATACCCATCAGACCGACCATCGGCAGGAAGATGCGGACGCCAAGACCGGCAGAGCGCTTCATGTCGAACGGGTTGAAGTTCTTGGCGTGTGCCCAGGCATTACCTGCCTCCACGAATCCGAGACCATAGACGGTTGTATTACCCAAAAGGAAAGGATAGCGCAACTCCAGTGTGAATCGGTCGTAGGCATAAGCGTTATACGAGGAAACAGTCTCGCCTGCCATCATTGCCTGGTAAGCAGCTGACGAGGATAGTGAACCGTTCTCGTAACCACGTAGTCCGATGGTCTCTTCTGCATAGCTTGAAGAGTAGCCGCTCATGCCGTCACCACCCATGTAGAAGGTCTCGAACGGAGACAGCTTGTGTGAGTTGTATGAGCCAAGAATACCAAGTTCTACGCGGGTCATCAGCACGAGACACTTCTGACCTTCTGTCAGGGACGTGAAGGTGCGTGACTTAAACTTCCACTTATGGTATTCAATCCAGCGATACTTCTCTCGCTGCTCGTCCTCGTAGGTGGCAGAGTTGGCATCGGTGGCCAGGTTCTTGTAGTCCTTGTTGTCCATCAGTGACCAGGGCGGCGTGATAGACAGAGAGGCTGTTACTTCCGAACCGGAACGCGGGAACAGCTGGTTGTCCGTAGAGACACGTGAGAGCGTGATACCGAGGTTCAGATTGTTACAGTTACCATTGCTAATAACAAAGTAACGCCAGTCACGCAACATGTAGCGCTGGTAACTCAGCTGCATGGACAGCTGGAAATAGTCGTCAGGCCAGCGCAGACGCTTACCCCATCCGATAGATGCGCCGAAGAGCTGGATGTACTTGTCGTCGTCATAGTAGGCCTCGTAGTTGTTGTAGTAGTTGTTGTACGTTCCATAGCCTCCATAGATGCCGTAGAGGTTGTTCATCCACGTTGAGTTGTAGTACGAGCTGTTGACGTCTGTCTGCTTCGAGAAGAAAGCGCTGATGTTGAGTGCGTTAGGACGCTTGCCACCGAACCAACTGGTGGAGTAGCCGACGCTGTATGACTGGTAGTACTTACCATTCGTCTGTGCCGAGATGGAAAGCTGCTCGCCGTCACCCGATGGCAGGATGCCACGGTGCATCTTGTTTCTGCCGAAGAGGTTACGCAGCGAGAAGTTGTTGAACTTGATACCTACGCGGCCGATGACACCTGTCTGTCCCCAACCCAGTGAGAACTCCAGCTGGTCGTTAGACTTCTGTTCCAGTTCCCAGTTGATGTCAACGGTACCGTCCTCGTAGTTTGGCTTAATGTCGGGGTTCACCTTCTCGGGGTCAAAGAAACCCATGGAGGCAATCTCACGTGCCGAACGTTGCAGGGCATCCTTCGAGAACAGGTCGCCAGGCTTCGTGCGAAGCTCACGGCGTACCACTTCCTCATAAAGACGGTCGTTACCAAAGATGCGCACATGGCTCAGACGTGCCTGTGTACCTTCCGTGATACGCATCTCCAGGTCAATAGAGTCGCCCACGATGTTGACCTCTGTGGGGTCAAGCTGGTAGAATAGGTAACCGTTGTTCCAGTAGGCGTTGCCCACGGCATCGTCATCCTCAGAGAGGCGTTTCTTCATCAGTTTCTGGTTATACACGTCACCCTTCTTCATGCCGAGCAGCATGTTCAGATAGTCTGTGGGGTAGATGGTATTACCCACCCAAGTGATGTTGCGGATATAGTAACGCTGGCCTTCATCGACCTTCAGATAGACGTTGACATGCTTCTCATCAACGTTCCAAACGGAGTCTTCCAGAATGATGGCATCGCGGAAGCCCATCTCGTTATATTTCTCAATAAGATTCTTCTTGTCGTTCTGATAGCGTTCGTCGGTAAACTTCTTCGATTTCAGGAAGGTAGAGAGCTTGCCTGCCTCGTGAATCTTCTTGAAGACACCCTTGGTAAATAGCGTACCCTTGATTTTCCGGTCGCTGAGGAACTGGTTGCCTTCAATGATGATGTCGCGCACTTTCATCTTGTCTTTCTTGTCGATGTTGACATCCAGGATTACCATGTTCTTATTGGTCACATCGTCACGTTGTGTGATTTCGATGACGGCATTCTTGTAACCCTTCTCGTCAAAATATCTCTTGGCCAGAATCTTTGCACGGTCAATCACGTTGGGATGAATGCTCATACCCCTTACCATACCCAGTTTCTGCTCCAGGTCTTCACGCTCTGACTTCTTTACACCAATATAGTTGATGGTGCTCACGCGAGGGCGTATGCCTAATGAGAAGCGCAGGTAGATTTTGTTGCCCACGATGGAGTCGGCAGAAATGCTTACTCTCGAGAACAGGCCATGTTTCCAGTAACGGTTGACGGCTTCTGTAATCTCATTACCCGGCACAGAAATACGCTGACCGACTGATAGTCCAGAAAGACTGGTCAGCACGTAGTCCTCATACCCCTCAACACCTTCGACGGCAATGCCACCGATTTCACACTGGCGTGGCGTGCCGGCATAGGAGATTTCAGGCTTTACAAGAACGTCCTGAGCCTTTGACTGCAATCCGACGATTAGCAGCAATGTCAGTAACGTGAGTATTTGATTGATATGTTTCATAATGTCTCGTTTTCCACTTGTTCTTCGGTTTTACCAAAACGACGCTGGCGACTCTGATAGCTGACAATGGCCTTGTGCAACTCTGCTTCGTCAAAATCAGGCCAATAGGTGTCACAGAAATATAGTTCTGAATAAGCAATCTGCCACAGCAGGTAGTTCGATATGCGGAGTTCGCCACCTGTGCGGATGAGCAGGTCGGGGT
>CAMVQS010000076.1 GCA_947169685.1 uncultured Prevotella sp.
CTCCTTTCAATGATGAAGCCCTGATTCAGCAATGAGTCAGGGCTTCTTTTTTGTTTAAATGTTTACCGTTATTGTTGTCTCTTCATATCGAAGCCAATGCGGATACCTTCGTAGTTCTTGCTGAGCTCTGCGAACTTCTTGTAGGTTTCATCGCTGCTGAACGTGGCAAGCGTCTGCAGTACGGTGAGCAGCTTCTGTGATTCGAAGAGCAGTGAGATACCGCCATATTCGCGTTTGGCGTAGCAGTTGATGTTGAAAAGCAGCGCTTTCATCGTTAATTTTGCATTTTCCTCGTCAAAAGTGTATGTACCACTGAACTTCTTTCCTCCAACGCATACGGTGTATTTGTTGTTCTCGTCGAAAACGGCGTAGGTGTTAGTTACCGAGATACCCACCTTGTCATAATAGGGCTTTATTTCTTCTTCGATTTTGGTGGCTGCCACCTCTCCTCCGGCCTTTGCCAACAGGTTCTTACTGGTGAAGGCAATGCCTGGTCCGTTATAGTTCCAAGTGCCGATAAGTCCCTTGGCAGTTACTTTGTCAAGTCCGATAACACTGGTGAAGGCGTTGGCAATGGTTCCACCGCTAAAGACAGTTCCCAGGATGGAATTACTGCATGCTACGAATGTTGCTGTTACGGCTAAGATGCCGATAGAAACTAATAATGTTTTAAGCTTTTTCATTGTTTTATGGGTTTAATTGGCGACAAAGATACAAATTTATTGAGAATTATGAATTATGAATTAAGAATTATTTTGTACCTTTGCGCCGAAATAAGGATAAATATGCATGTGAAGACAATTTTATATATACTTTTCCTGTTGCTGTTGCCTATGGCTATGGCGGGTCAGGTTCGTGAGTATGAAGTCAACGATCATGGTAAACGGGCCATCCGAACGGAGGGTGACGTGCGTGTCAGCCGTCCTGATTTGGTCAAGAAGAAAAAGAATTGTTTTATCCTGATGTCGAAGAAGGACTATTATCTTTATGTCTATGAAGCACAGGGTCCGGACACGGTGCTTGTGGCCCGTTACGATGCCTGCTTCTCGCTGAAGAAAGGACAGAAGCAGCGCAAGGGTGACATGAAGACCCCGCATTGCACATTTAAGAACCCTTTTAAGATTACTGAGATTGTCGATGCTTCTAAATGGAAGCATGACTTCGGCGATGGTCGCGGCAGTATTCTGTCCTATGGCAACTGGTTTCTGCGACTTCAGACACCCGGCAGCAAAGGCATTGGTATTCATGGCAGCACGAACAATCGTGAGAGTGTGCCGGGTCGTGCCAGCGAGGGTTGTATCCGCCTGCTCGACGAAGATATCATCGACCTGCGTAAGAATTATGCCTTTGTGGGGATGAAGGTGGTCATCAAGGCGGAGGATGTGGATGACCTGCCTTTCGAGCGTCGCGCTTTCGAGCGTCAGCAGATTAAACGGAAGAGACACTTTTGAGGACTAACAAGTATTTATGGCACTGAACTATATCTGGATTGCTCTGTTTACGATAGGCGTCATCGTGGGCGTCGTCAAGTTGGTATTCTTGCAGGACTATGAAGCCCTGCCTGAGATGATGGACTCTACGTTCAAGATGTCGAACACGGCCTTCGAAATGACGCTGGGCCTGACGGGTACGCTGACGTTGTGGATGGGTATCCTGAAGATCGGTGAGGACAGTGGCTTGGTGGATAAACTTGCCCGTTTTCTGAGTCCAGTGCTGACAAAGCTGTTTCCCGAGATACCTGCCAATCACCCTGCCCTGGGTTCCATCTTCATGAACATCTCGGCCAACATGCTCGGCCTGGACAATGCCGCAACGCCTGTGGGCCTGAAGGCCATGCAGGAGCTGCAGAGCATCAACGACAAGAAGGACACGGCAAGCAACTCGATGATTATGTTTCTGGTGCTCAACACCAGCGGCCTGACAATTATTCCCGTCAGCATCATGGCCTATCGCTCGAAGTTCGGCGCCGCCGATCCTGCCGACGTGTTTATTCCGCTGTTGCTTACCACGATGTGCTCTACGCTGGTGGGTCTGTTGACGGTGAGTCTCTACCAGCGCATCAACCTGTTTCAGAAGAATATCCTCATCATGCTCGGCTCCATAGCCATCCTTGTGGCAGCGCTGTTTACTGCTATTTCGGGTATGGACAACGAACAGATGCAGCACTTCTGCCGTCTGCTGACGGCCTGCCTCATACTGGGCACCATCCTACTCTTTATTTATTCTGGCGTCCATAAGAAGCTGAACGTCTATAACTCCTTCATCGAGGGAGCCAAGGGTGGTTTTCATGTGGCTGTGAGCCTGATTCCTTATTGCGTTGCCATCCTGGCTGCCGTCGGCGTGTTCCGTGCATCGGGTGCCTTGCAGATGATTCAGGACGGCCTGACGTGGTGCGTGGAGTGGTGCGGTCTGAACAGTGATTTCGTGGGTGCCGTACCTGTGGCATTGATGAAGCCGCTGAACGGAGCCGGTGCACGCGGCATGATGCTGGAGTGCTTCGAATCGTTCGGCCCCGACTCGTTTGTGGGTCATCTGGCCAGCGTACTGCAAGGCTCGACAGATACCACGTTCTACATCCTTGCCATTTATTTCGGTAGCGTGGGTATCAAGAAGTACCGCTATAGTGTTGCCTGTGGTCTGATGGCCGATGTGGCAGGTATGATAGCCGCTGTATTCTTCAGTTATTTCTTCTTCGGGTAATAAAACGGTTCCTTTTGCGTTATTAATAACGTATGCAATGGACCGATAGAATCCGACAAGTCAAGATTCTGCTCGTGGTGGCGGCTGTTGTCATTGCCGTTGCCTCGCTCTTGATTTCACATTTCCTGGTGCTCGACCTCTCACGTGAGGAACGCAATAAGATGGAAGTGTGGGCCGAGGCGTTGCATGCGCTGAACGAGGCGGAGCCCGATGCCGACCTCTCGCTGGTGCTCAGTGTGTTACAGGGCAACAGCACCATTCCCGTCGTTGTGCTTTCGGCCGATGGTGAGGTAACCGATTTTCGCAATATTGACCTCCCGCCGAAAGACTCTGCAGCCTATCTTGCTGGCTTCGGCCAGCGAATGTTACGGGCAGGCAACAGCATCCGCGTGACTTATGGCGACTCTGCTGACTATCAGACCGTCTGCTACGACGAGTCGGTGATGCTCAAGCGCCTCTCCGCCTGGCCTTACGTGCAGCTGGGCATCGTGCTCATCTTCGTTGTGGTGGCCATCTTCGCGCTGCTCTCGTCGAAACGTGCCGAGCAGAACAAGGTCTGGGTAGGTCTGTCGAAGGAGACCGCCCACCAGTTGGGTACGCCCATCTCCAGCCTCATGGCGTGGACCGAGATGCTCAAGGAGTCCTATCCCGACGATGAGATGATTCCTGAGATGTCACAGGACGTGAAGCGTCTGGAGCGTATTGCCGAGCGTTTCTCGAAGATCGGTTCGCTGCCCGAGCCGGTAGAATCATCGATGAACGAAGTGCTGGAGCATGTTATCACGTATATGGACCGTCGCACGTCAAACAAGGTGCAGATTCTGCGTCGCTTCCCTGACCACGAGGTCATTGTCCGCATGAATGCGTCGCTCTTCGAATGGGTGATAGAGAACCTCTGCAAGAATGCCGTCGATGCTATGGAAGGTGCGGGCACCATCACCTTGACGCTTCTCGATGAGGGCGGGCAGGCCGTCATCGAGGTGCAGGACACGGGTAAGGGCATCAAGAAGAAGAACCTCAAGAGTGTCTTCACGCCAGGTTTTACCACCAAGAAGCGCGGCTGGGGCCTTGGCCTCTCGCTTGCCCGCCGCATTGTTGAGGAGTATCACAAAGGCCGTATCTTCGTCAAACAGTCTGAGCTTGGTCGTGGCACCACGTTCCGCGTTGAAATGAAGAAGTAAATGAATTTTCTAATTATGAACAAGAAAACTATTATCACCCTGCTGCTTGTTATCATGGCAATGGCAGGACAGGCGCAGACGAAGGTCAGGCTGCATGGTACTGCGCAGGCGGACGCAAAGACCGTCTATTTTATCAAGGATCTGCACTCCAGCGAAATTATAGACAGCACAGCCGTTACGGCAGGAAAATGGAAATACGAGGTCGAACTGCCTCGGGGCCAGTATATGTTGGTCATGGTCTCCGATGCTTCGCGTAGGGAACAAGACATGGAGGGTCTTGTTGCCATCATGGCAGACACGACGCTTACTGAGATTGACCTGACGACGGGAACGGTAAAAGGCTCGAAGGCTACGGAGGCAATGAACAGTACGGTAAAGGGATTCATTGCCTGCATGACGATGCAACCCACAGAGGGCGTTGACCCGAAAGTCGAAGCCATGAAGCTTATGCGCAGGGCGGTGATGGACAACCTTGACTCGATGCTGCCCCTGTATTTCGTTCCCATGATGGCCGACGGACTGCCTGTCGGCGACC
Source organism: uncultured Prevotella sp. (assembly GCA_947169685.1). GTDB lineage: Bacteria > Bacteroidota > Bacteroidia > Bacteroidales > Bacteroidaceae > Prevotella. The sequence continues at coordinate 4,417 of CAMVQS010000076.1, forward strand.
TGCAGCGCATCTTCTACGAGGGCGCCCCCTATGCCGACCTTCCCGATATGCAGGAAGCTAAGTGGCGGTTAGCCTTCCTCTCCGGACAGTCGCCACGCTCCATAGGCAAGACATTTATTGACCTGACGATGAACGACATCGACGGAAAACCGCACAGGCTGAGTGAATGGTGTGGCAAGGGACGCTATGTGCTCATCGACTTCTGGGCCTCGTGGTGCGGTCCCTGCCGTGCTGAGATGCCTAATGTGGTGGCGTGCTACGAGAAGTATCATGACAAGGGACTCGACATCATCGGCATATCATTTGATGCCAAAAAGGATGCCTGGCTCCAAGCCATTGACCAGTTGAAGATGCCTTGGATTCACCTGAGCGACCTTGCCGCATGGAATAGCATCGCTGCCAAGACGTATGAGATCAGAGCCATTCCCGCCAATATCCTCTTGGATGGTGAGGGCAGGATTATTGACATCGACCTGCGAGACAATCTGTTGGACGAACGACTGGCAGAAATCTTTGGTAGTGAGAGGTAACTAAAAATTTGTTTTACTCCCCAAAATGTATTATCTTTGCATCCAATGAACGAAACAACAATAGCATGACTAATGTCTATTTCCCAGAAGAAGTGGTTAATACAGATGATTTGTATTATGTCTGCTATATGATTGAACGGATTGCAAGGCAGTTGAAACAGCCGAACAAATACGTTGCCAATGCCATGGGGGCATGAGGAGCTATCAAAGCAATTGTCATTGTTTGCCCCTGATAAGAACAACAAATTTACGAAGATGTTAGAACATATTGCAGATTTTACGGCTTGGCCGATAATAACAGGTATATTGATTGGCTACGTGGCCAACCGCATTATGAGCGGTGAAGGCAAGGGATGTTGTATGAACCTCATAATAGGCATCGTTGGTAGCTATGTAGGTACATTCATCAGTCACTTGTTTAACATTGAACTATTGGGCAAGGGATACTTTACCAACTTCGTCTTCTGTGTGTTAGGCGCAGTCACTGTTTTGTGGATTTGGAAGAAACTTACTTGATGCACCCCACATTCCTTTATATGGCCTCATATGGTAAGTGTATGGGGGGTGTATGTGAGGTGTTATACCAACATCTCATATGCTTGTAATGCCCTGTACTTCGATGTTTCAGGGGTTTTACGTGAGGTGTTACCTCTTTTTGGCGAAACGTCCTCATTTCGGGAAATCAGAGCCCTTGCCGTTGTCAAGGAGAAACATACCGACTTATGCCCCTTTACATACCGACTTTCGACCCTTTACTCGGTATGTAAAGGCAGCTTACTCGGCGAGTAAAGTTTCATGGCATGAAAAGGTGAGTTTCACGCCATGAATCGTACCTTTTCATAAGATGAAACATGAACCCTTTGTTTCATGGCATATAAAACTACAAAAACATGTAATCATAGTATGTCTTATACAATACCCTTCCGGAATTCGCATCTATGAGTAATCCTTGTGAGCGCCTTTTTACTTCATAGGCAAGGCGTGGACCGAACGAATCTCCTACAGGAACACGTGCAATCTGCAATTCACAACTAATCTCATCATAGGCATCAAGCTTCATAAACGATTTGAATATCTCTATGGCAACCAGTTTGCTAAACTTTGGCACAACATTGAAGTCCTTGACGGGAAGATAGTCGCAAGAAGCAAACAACATTAACCCGTCGCGAAAACCGATACATCTGGCTTCTGTCATTACCTTTATACCTTTATAGTACTGTTGGTAATACTCATGCACATCCGTCATCCACTCTATATGTTGGGTGCATTTGAAGTAGTCTGCCACACCCTTGCCATAGAATTTTTCGTAGAACTCAGCAACGGTTTTCGGACGTTCTTCAGCAGGTGTATCACCAAACCAGATATATGTAATCGCCCCCTGACAATCACGTTCCATCTTTAGCTCACCGTTTTCTTTATATTCCCGTTCTGATTTCCCAACATTGGCCCTGTACCATTCATCACCTGTAAACTCCGTTGTTGTCTGGTTCAAAAGCTCAATAGGAATATCAGGAACGTAACCCCAATTATCTTCATCACTACTGCTGCAACCGCACAGCCCAATTACTACAATGGGCAAACTACGAATAATGCTTAACAAATACTTCTTCATATTCATTTTTTCAAAATAAGTAAAACCTCTTTCTATTAGATAGAACGGAACAGTCCAAAAACATTGCACTAAAAACCATGTTATTTTCACATAATAACTTCTTAGGATAAGATGTTTTTTTAATAAAAAGTGCAAGATTTTCGAATTTTGCCGTTATAATAATAAAGAAACAATAATAATACATGATATGAATAGACGATTGATATACGTTTTCTTATGCATCACTTTGCTGTCATTCTTCTCGTGTTCGAAAGAATATGACGATGAAATAACAAACCTACAATCTGAAGTAGATAAGGATGCTATGTATAGCATGTCGGCAGGAAAGTATGCTGGTATCTGGTTGATAAATGACATAAAGGTTGAAGATGTCTCGTCAGGCGTATGCCTCGAGCCTAGTGGAGTAAAAAATTGTGATATGCTGAGTTTTGGTCAATCCGGGTTTCCCTCCGAGTCGGTTGTCAAGCAGTTGTTTCCGGATACTGATATTTCTGAACTCTCCATTGAGTTAGTGTCTGGTGGATATATAGTACTTCAACGCATGGGTTATTCAGATAATATGATTTACTACTCGAGTGGCGAGGACTACGTACAACATCAGCTACAGATAACAGATAAATCGGATCACCGCTTTGTGCTGGTGTTAGTCTATGCTCCCTCTGAAACCACCGTTTCGCTGGGTCTCACTTCGCATACGCTGTCGATTGGATTGGTAATTAAACAGATTGAAATTATTGATGAGATAGGAAACAAAACTGTTAGGGATCTGGATTCCAAGATGAATCTAACATTCATAGGTAAAATAAACAATTAAGGAATCAGTGGAGACTGAGCAGCAACTGCTGGAAGCGATACACAACGGGGAACGGGCGGCTATGCGCCGACTATACGACCGTTATTCAGGATATACTATGGCTATCGTGCTAAGGTATATTCCTGAACATGAGGAAGTACGCGATGTGCTGCAGGACAGTTTCGTAAAGATACTGATGGGAATTGCCAAATTCAATTATCGCGGCGAGGGGTCGCTGAAGAACTGGGTGTCGAGAGTCGTGGTCAACGAGGCCATAGACCATCTGCGAGAACGTCATAGTGTCACTTTTGCTGATACCATTCCCGACATGGCAGACGAAGAGCTGCCGGACATGGAGGACATCCCGCCAGAGGTGCTTACGGAGATGATAGGACGACTGCCTACCAACTACCGACTGGTGCTCAACCTCTTCGTCTTCGAACAACGTTCGCACAGGGAAATCGCCCAACTACTCGGAGTGAAGGAAGTGTCTTCCGCCTCCATATTCTTCCGAGCGAAGAGAAAACTGGTAAAAATGATTAAGGACTATCAAAACAAACATAAGACATGAAACAGGAAGAGTGGATAAAGCAACTGCACGACAAACTGGCCGACCACGAAGTGGCTGCGCCAGAAGGCCTGTGGGCTGACATTGAGGCTGCCCTGCCTAAGTCTGCGGCTCCGCAGAAAGCCCGTTTCATGACCTTGCGACGATGGGCTGTGGCGGCATCCATGCTTGCATTGCTGGCAACGGGCATGTATTGGTGGTGGCCGCAGGAAGAAATCTCCCAGCAAGTGTTGCCGCAGACAGCAAAAACGGAAACTCCGCAACCTGCCACACGCACGGAAGCAGTAGAGGAGGAAACAGTCAGGACGGAAATAACTAAACAGAAAACGGCAAAAACGACAATAAATACCGAAATGGCTCAGACTGTCGAGGAACGAATAGCTCCGACGGTCGCAGAAGATGAACCACTGGTAACAGAGGAAACTCCGACGACTCCACCAACCACCGAGAGCACGCATCAGACAGTTGTCCGTCAGCTTGACGAACAAATAGCCCGACTGTCGCCTGTGAGAAGAAGAAGGACGGCCAGCATCAGCCTCTATGCCATGAACGGCTTTGGCACGCAGACGGGCAGCAACGGCGTTATCATGAGTCCGCAGCTGGCCGACAAGTTCCGTAATGCCACAAGAGCCAAGGAGGTCATTTACCTCGCTGGCTACGAGGAGCGGCAGAAGCACTACCAGCCCATCTCTTTTGGCCTGACGGCCAGCTATCCGCTCACCGACAGGCTGTCTCTGTCGTCAGGCATCGTGCTGACCAGGCTGCAGTCGGATTTTTACTATATCATGCCGAGTCAGGAGCTCCGGAAAGAGCAACGCCTTTACTACCTCGGCGTACCGCTCAACCTCAGCTATCGGCTGTGGGCATACAAGGGGCTGAAGGTCTATGCCTCCGCCGGAGGACAGGCCGACTGGAATGTATGGACGAAACTGCAGACAAACGGTGTGACGCTGGAGATGGACAAGGACCGCATGCAGTGGTCGGTGGGTGGCGCTCTGGGCGTGCAGTATGACGTGATTCCACAACTTGGCTTCTATGCTGAGCCGGGACTAAAGTACTACTTCGACAACGGCAGCAACGTGCAGAACTTCTTTAAGGACAAGCCCCTGAACTTCAACCTCCAGCTGGGCTTGCGACTGAACTTGAATGATTAATGTTTTAAAAAATGATATGATATGAAAGTTAGATTTTATCGCTGGTACAACGCACTGTTGACCTCTTTGCTTGCTCTTTTGGGCTATGGCTGTTCTTCTGAGAGTCCAATGGACATGTATGGAACTATAGTAGAGTATGGTGCCCCCTCTGTCAGGTATTGTGTCAAAGGCAATGTAACCGACGAAGACGGCAACCCCATTAAGAACATCAAGGCATCGGTGAAGACAGGTCCCTATGGTGAAGAAGGAATCCTCTATTACCCCATAGACTCCACCTTGACTGATGTCGATGGAAAGTTTACGATGGACAATTTGTACGATTACATGGGTTATAATCAGAAACTGATTCTGGAGGACATCGACGGCGAGGAAAATGGCGGTGAGTTCCAGAGTGACACCTTGTCGATAGATCAGCTTGACGCAAAGCAGATTGAGCCTTCCAGTGGTACATGGGACGCAGGAAAATACGAACTGACTGGTACTATCCGCCTGAAGAAGAAAGAGCAATGAAAGCCACACCACTGACCTTGCGCAAGAAACTCGCTCTTGAGCTCTGGCAACGTAAAGAATCCCTGCTTCGTCAGGAACATCCCTTGCGCCAGTTGTTTTGGGAGTGTACGCTGCGCTGTGACCTGAAATG
>CAMVQS010000077.1 GCA_947169685.1 uncultured Prevotella sp.
GTTGGCATGTAAGCTGACCGATGAGTTCGCAAAGAAGGAAGGTCGTCGTCCTCGTATCTTCATTGCTAAGATGGGTCAGGACGGTCACGACCGTGGTGCAAAGGTTGTAGCTACGGGCTATGCTGACTGTGGCTTCGACGTGGATATGGGACCCCTGTTCCAGACACCTGCCGAAGCAGCCCGCGAAGCAGTGGAGAACGACGTGCATTGCGTCGGAGCCTCTTCGCTTGCCGCTGGTCACAAGACGCTCATTCCGCAGCTCATTGAGGAACTGAAGAAGCTGGGTCGTGAGGACATCATGGTCATTGCCGGCGGTGTCATCCCTGCTCAGGACTACGACTTCCTCTACAAAGCTGGCGTTGCCGCCATCTTCGGTCCTGGTACCAGCGTGGCGAAAGCTGCTGTCGAAATGATGAAGATCCTGCTCGACGAATGATGATTGTTCAAGTAAGTAGTATTAAGGGAGGTGTTGTTTAGGCACCTCCCTTTTTTTATTTCAGCTCCAATTCCTTTTGTAGGCGGATGATTTCATCGCGGTACTGGGCGGCTTGCAGGAAGTCGAGGCGCTTGGCAGCCTCCTTCATGAGGTGCGTGGTGTCGGCAATGCTCTTTTCGAGTTGCGGACGTGTCATGCGCTGAATGATGGGGTCGGCAGCAAAGGCAGTGAGTGTTGATGTCTGATGCCTGATGTCGGCAGACTTCGAGCCTGCTGACGAGGGCTCGCCGTTAGGCAGCAGCGAGGCGGTGAGGGCCTTGCGTACCTGTGTGGGCGTGATGCCATGTTCAGCGTTGTACTGCATCTGCTTGGTGCGTCGGCGCCGGGTCTCGTCGATGGTGAGCTGCATGGACTGTGTAATGGTGTCGGCGTACATGATGACCTTGCCGTTGACGTTACGGGCAGCACGGCCTGCGGTCTGCGTCAGAGAACGGTGATTGCGCAGGAAACCTTCTTTGTCGGCATCGAGGATGGCCACAAGCGATACTTCGGGCAGGTCCAGTCCCTCGCGCAGCAGGTTGACACCCACCAGCACGTCGTACTCGCCGCGTCGCAGCTCGTCCAGAATCTTCACACGGTCGAGCGTGGCTACGTCGCTGTGGATATAGGCGGTACGGATGTCGTGGTTCAGGAGGTATTCAGACAATTCCTCGGCCATGCGCTTGGTTAGTGTGGTGATGAGTATGCGTTCGTCGCGCTCACTGCGTGTGATAATCTCCTCCATAAGGTCGTCAATCTGGTTCTCACTGGGACGTACCTCTATCTCGGGGTCGAGCAATCCCGTGGGACGTATAATCTGCTCTACTACAACGCCTTCGGCCTCGTTCAGTTCGTAGTCGGCAGGGGTGGCAGAGACGTAGATAATCTGATGTACCAGCTGCTGGAACTCGTCGAAACGCAACGGACGGTTGTCGAAGGCTGCTGGCAACCGGAAACCGTACTCCACGAGGTTTTGCTTACGTGCACGATCGCCGCCGTACATGGCATTGAGCTGGGGCACGCTGACGTGGCTCTCGTCAACGATGAGCAGATAGTCGTCAGGGAAGAAGTCGAGCAGGCAGTAAGGACGCTCGCCAGCCTGGCGGCCGTCGAAGTAGCGGGAGTAGTTCTCAATGCCTGAGCAGTGGCCCAGTTCCTTGATCATCTCCATGTCGTACTCCACGCGCTCCTTGATGCGCTGTGCCTTGATGGGGTCGCCCAGCTCCTCGAAGTACTCGATCTGCTTCACCAGGTCGTCCTGTATCTGTCGGATGGCGATGTTGGTCTGCTCCTGCGTGGTCATGAAGAGGTTGGCAGGGTAGAGCTTGTACTCGTCGAATGCGGCCATGCGTGTCATGGTGACGCTGTCCAGCTCCTCGATGGCATCAATCTCGTCGTCCCAGAAAGTGATGCGCAGCACCACCTCGCTATAGGCCATAGCTACATCGACGGTGTCGCCCTTCACGCGGAAGCAGCCGCGCTTCAGCTCCAGGTCGTTGCGGACGTAGAGGGCACTCACCAGCTTGCGCAGCAAGGCATTGCGCTCGAGCGTCTGTCCGCGTCGCAGTTCAATGACGTTCTCGTGCAGCGCCACAGGACTGCCCATGCCGTAGATGCATGAAACGGAAGATACAACGACAACATCTTTTCTTCCTGACAACAAGGCAGATACGGCCGACAGGCGGAGACGGTCAATCTCCTCGTTAATGGCCAAATCTTTCTCAATATATGTGTCGGATGACGGCAGGTAGGCCTCGGGCTGATAATAGTCGTAATAGCTGACATAGTACTCCACCGCGTTCTCTGGGAAGAAGCCGCGCATCTCCTCGTAAAGCTGTGCCGCCAGTGTTTTGTTGTGGCTCAAGATAAGGGTGGGTTTGCCTGCCTTGGCGATGACATTTGCCATCGTAAATGTTTTGCCGGAGCCTGTCACGCCGAGCAGTACCTGTGAGCGGTCACCGCGTTGGAGACCGTCCGTCAGCTGACGTATGGCCTCTGGCTGGTCACCCGTCGGTTGGTAGTCTGATGTCAGTATAAATTTGTTCATAGAAGATGCAAAGATACAAAATATTCTTAATTCTTATTTCTAATTTCTTAATTTATTTCGATTTTGCTTTGATATTCGTAAGAAAATGCGTACTTTTGCACGTCAAAATCAGAACGAATGAAGAAAACCGTCATCATATCGCTTAGCGTACTGCTGCTTTTCAGCAGTTGTGCATCGGAGTTTGCCCGTGTTTATAAGTCAACCGACTATGACTTTAAGTACGAGTATGCCAAGCAGCTCTTTGCCAACCGCAAGTTCTCACAGAGCATTGTTTTGCTCGAGGAGCTGGTGCAGATGAAGAAAGGTTCTGACGAGGCTGAGGAATGTTTGTACATGTTGGGTATGGCGCAGTACAACGATGGCGACTACGAGAGTGCTTCTGCCACGTTCCGCAAGTACCATCAGTCTTATCCGCGTGGCATCTTTGCTGAGCAGGCTTCGTTCTACGTAGGCCAGTCGCTTTACGAAAGTGCTCCTGAACCCCGTTTGGATCAGTCGCCCACCATGGGTGCCATCAATGCCTACCAGCAGTTCCTGGACTATTATCCTGACAGCAAGCGTAAGGCAGAGGCACAGGCACGTCTCTTTGAGCTGCAGGACAAGCTGGTGCTGAAAGAACTGCTCTCGGCTCAGCTCTATTACAACCTGGGCGGCTACTTTGGCAACTGTACTGGCGGTGGCTCCAACTACGAGGCATGCATCGTGACGGCGCAGAACGCCCTGAAGACCTATCCTTATTCCCACATGCGTGAAGACTTCGCCCTGCTCATCATGAAGAGTAAGTTCGAGCTGGCAGAGAACAGTACAGAAGAGAAGCGCATGGACCGTTATCGCGATGCAGAGGATGAGTGCTACGGTTTCCTGAACGAGTATCCCGAGAGCAAACACGCCAAGATGGCGGAGCAGTTTATCAAGAAATGCAAGAAAGTAACAAAAGATTAAATAAAGAAAGAAAATGGATTACAAAAAGTCAAAAGCACCGGTAAATACCGTTACCCGCAACATTATGGATCTTTGTCGCGACACAGACAATATCTATGAGAGTGTTGCCATTATTGCCAAGCGTGCCAATCAGATTTCCGTACAGATCAAGGAAGACCTCAGCAAGAAGCTCGCTGAGTTTGCTTCTTATAACGATTCACTCGAGGAAGTATTCGAGAACCGTGAGCAGATAGAGATTTCGCGTTATTACGAGAAGCTGCCGAAGCCTTCTCTCCTTGCTACGCAGGAGTTCATCGAGGACAAGGTCTATTGGCGCGACCCCGTCCGTGACGCTCAGCAGTCAGCAATGGCTGATTAATCAAATCTCCCAGATATGATACAGCGCATACAGTCTGTATATATGTTTCTGGCCGTCGTCTTTACGGTGGTCTGTCTGTGTATGCAGGTCGGCACGTTCTACGTGGCAGACCTGCCGGTGATGAGTGAGTTCAACCTCTGGTGTACCGATGCGTTGGGCGGACGTCATTACCTGACGTGGCCGCTGTTTGCCGTGCTGGTGTTGTCGGCAGCCATCGGGCTTTGCAACATCTTCCTCTATCGTAACCGTAAGGTTCAGGCACGTATCTGCGCACTGAACGCCCTGTTGCTGGTCGGCTGGTATATCCTCTATGCCGTCTTTGCACACGTGGCCTTCAGCATGGTTGCAGGCAAGATGCTGGCAACCGACCTGATTGAAGCCACGTTCCGTCCTTCCGTCGTAGCTGCGCTCCCTGCCGTTGCCTTGTTGCTCTACGTGATGGCACGTTATGCCATCAGGGCTGACGAGAAACTTGTTCGCGCAGCCGATCGTATCAGATAAACAAGAAGGGTCGTGAGGCCGGGGATAAAGAAAACGGGATGCCTGCGTGGTTGCAAGGCATCCCGATTTTTTATGGGCAAGAGTGAAGGTTTACTTGATGTTCGGTTCTTCGAGTCCGATACCCTTCTTCTTGTCAACGACCTTCAGCAACAGACCTAAGAGCAGGGCTGCCACGCCGAGGGCTGCCAGCATGAGCAGCGGAGCCGTGTAGTTGAGCTTGGTGGGGTCTTCTACGCCTGGGTTCGTCTGGTCGAGCACCTTGCCGATAAGCAGGGGGAAGAGCCATAGGCCGATGTTCTGAATCCAGAAAATCAGTGCGTAGGCGGAACCGATGACTTTGGCATCAACGAGCTTGGGCACGCTGGGCCACAGCGAGGCCGGTACCAATGAGAACGAGGCACCGAGCACGAGGATGGTCAGGTAGGCAATGGCTACACCACCGACAGCACTACCCTTGAAGAGGGGAAGGATGAAGGCAAACGTCAGGTGGCAGCCGATGAGCAGCAGCGAGCCCAGCACGAGCATGGACGCTGCCTTACCCTTGTGGTCAACATAGCTGCCGAGAATTGGCGTGATGAGCACGGCCAGCAGAGGGAACACGGCGAAGATGGCTTCGGCCGACTGACGCATATAACCCATGTAGCAATAGGTGATAAGGGCTACAATGGAGAGACCTAAGAGACCGTATTTTGTGGCAGGCTTCTTCTGGAAATTAGAGGCAAAGCCAGCTGCGGCTACCACGAGCATGATAATGTACTGAACGATGGTGACGCTTGACGATGCCCAGAACGAATCGGCAGCGGGCTCCACCAGATCAAGGTTACACTGCAGCATGTTGACGGCATACTTCTGGAAGGGGAAGATGGCCGAGTAGTAGAGCACACACAGCAGGGCAACGAGCCAGAAACCGCTGGAGGTAAGGATCTGTCCCAGGTCGGAAATCTTGAACGGGTCATCCTTCTCCTCGGCCTCGCCGGTCTGTGCGTCCAGCTTGCTGTCCATGACGAAATAGACGATGGTCATGATGAGGGCGATGCACATCAGCACCACACCGAAGGCTACGGAACGGCTGACGCTGATCTCGCCACCCAGACGGGCAAAGAACGGCGAGAAGATCATACACGTAGCCACACCCAGACGGGCCAGTGCCATCTCAGAACCCATAGCCAGCGCCATCTCGCGGCCCTTGAACCACTTCACGATACCGCGGCTGACGGTGATACCCGCCATCTCGCAGCCGCAGCCGAAGATCATGAAGCCGCAGGCAGCAAACTTAGCCGAGGCGGGCATGCCCTCGTAGAAGGGGGCAACACCTAATGCGTCAAAAAGGTTGAGGTTGATATTAAGTCCCCAAACGTTGACGTATAATGGTCCCATGTTGAGGTTCTCCGTGAACCATACCTCCAATCCACTGCCAGCGAACGACTCGCTCACGGCATACCACTTGATGATGGCACCCACGAGCATGACGACGGCAGAGAGTACGGCGGTGAAGCGTACGCCCATCTTGTCGAGGATGATACCTGCAAAGATGAGGAAGAAGGCAAAGACGTTAAGGAACACCTCTGAGCCCTGCATGGTGCCGAAGGCCAGTGAGTCCCATCCACGGGTTTCCTGCATGAGGTCCTTGATGGGTGAGAGGATGTCCATGAAGATGTAGCTGCAGAACATGGCGAGTGCCAGCAGCAGCAGGGCGGTCCACCGCATAGCGGCGGAGTCGCGAAGAGTTTTCTGAATCTGTTGGTTCATTTTTTTATAAGCCCCCTAAGTTAGGGGGGTGGGGGTCTGAACGACCGCCCTTTAATGTTGTTAATACTATTGTTAATTGTTTTCTATCATGTAATGATGGTGTCTCTTCAGACCCCCAACCCCCTAACTTAGGGGGTTAATGGAGCCAGCGGTCAAGCCAATTGAAATAGGTGCGCTGCCAGAGGATACCGTTCTGGGGCTTGAGCACCCAGTGGTTCTCGTCGGGGAAGATGAGCAGCTGCGCCTCGATGCCCCTCATGCGGGCGGCATTGAAGGCCGACATGCCCTGTGTGGCATTGATGCGGTAGTCCTTCTCTCCGTGGATGCAGAGGATGGGCGTGTCCCACTTGTCAATGAACTGGTGGGGAGAGTTCCTGTAGGTCTTGTCGGCATTGGCCGTGCGGTCACCGTTCCAGTAGGCGTCATCGTACTCCCAGTTCGAGAACCAGTTTTCCTCGGTCTCGGTGTACATGGCCTCGAGGTTGAAGGCACCGTCGTGGGCAATGAAGCACTTGAAGCGCTTGTCGTGATGACCAGCCAAATAGTAAACAGAGAAGCCACCGAATGAGGCACCTACAGCACCCATGCGGTCACGGTCTACATAGGGAAGGTTCTCTGCAGCATCATCTATGGCTGTCATATAGTCCTTCATACACTGGCCTGTCCAGTCGCCAGAGATTTCCTCCAGCCATTCCTGACCGAAGCCTGGAACGCCTCTGCGGTTAGGAGCGATAACGACATAGCCCTGTGATGCCATGATGAAGAAGTTCCAACGGTAGCTCCAGAACTGAGAGACGGCACTCTGAGGACCGCCCTCGCAGAAGAGCAGGGTGGGGTACTTCTTGTTGGGGTCGAAGTGAGGCGGTTGGATAATCCAGTAGAGCATTTCCTTGTCGTCTGTGGTCTTTACCCAACGCTGTTCAACATTGGGCTTTGCCAGCTGGTCGAGGATTTCCTTGTTGACCTCGGTTATCTGCTTTACCTTTGTGGCACCTATATTCTCGCCGGGATTTACAATGTAGAGGTCGGCGGGTGATGTAAAGTTATGGCGCTCGGCAAGAATCTGTTTGCCGTTCAGCATCTGCAGGGAACCAAAGTCGGACCAGTCGTTTGTAAGCGGTGTTACCTCGCCCTTCAGGTTGGTGCGGTAGAGGTTCTCTGTAGCGTGCCAAACTCCTATATAATATAAGGTATAGGAATCGGGCGTCCAGCAGAAGTCGTCAACGCTGGAATCAAATGACTCTGTGACGTAGGTCTTGGTATTCTCTTTGAGGTCATAGACGCACAGGCGGTTGCGGTCGCTCTCGTAGCCGTCACGCTCCATAGAGAGCCATGCCACATAGCGTCCGTCCGGTGAGAACTTGGGGTTGGTGTCGTAACCAACATTGTAATCCTTCAAATCATTGGCCTGATTGATGTGCTGGTTCTTCAGTGATTTGGTGGGATTGCAAGTGTTATCAGGACTATCTACGGAGCCTCCGTCAGGCACTACGCCGAACTCGCCGCAGTTCTTGCAAAGGTTCTTGGTCTTGTTCATGTCTTTGCTCTCTACATCGTAGAGGAAGATATCAGAGTCTGTACTGATGCTATAATCTATACCTGTCTTGCAACGGCAGGTAAAGGCAATGTATTTAGAGTCAGGACTCCATGCCAATTGCTCTATGCCACCGAAAGGCTCCATGGGGCATTCGTAGGGATAGCCCTCGAGGATGTCAATTAATTGAGAATTGAGAATTGAGAATTGAGAATTGACCTCTGCCAAGAAGGGATGCTGAATGCTTTCTACATAGTGGTCCCAATGGCGGTACATGAGGTCTGTTACCACACGACCGGTAGCCTTGGGCAGATCATCGGGGTTCTTCTGGATAATCTCGTTGAAGTCAATGCTCTGTAGCAGGATAACCTTCTTTCCGTCGGGGGAGAACATAAAGCCCTCTACCTTACCCTCGGTTTCAGACAACTGCTTGCGTTTGTTACCTTCAAGGTTCATCTTCCAGACTTCGCCACCTTTCAGGAAGGCAATGGTCTCGTTGTCCAGCCACTGTGCATCCGTCTCGTTGCCGGCTTCGGTGGTGAGCTGTTTCTGTTCAGTGCCATCGGCATTCATCATCCAGAGTACCTGATGGCTCCTGTTCTCTTCCACGCTGTAGTAACCCAGCTGGAAGACGATGTGCTTGCCGTCTGGTGAAGCCTGGTAGCCGTTGATGCGACTCATGGCCCAAAGGGCTTCGGGTGTCATCTGGTCGCTCTCCAACTGTATGGTTTGCTTCTGGATATTCACTTGGTCGTTGTCTTTCTGTGTACCGCAAGCTGCAAAAATAATGGCAGCTGCTGCGATTATTTTATAGTTCATAGTTATGAGTTCATAGTTGATCTATTTCTTCCTGTTAGCCTGCTGTTCTGCCTGCATCTTCTGTAGTGCTTCCAGACGAGCTGCTAAACTACTGGTCTTCTTGGGGTCGTTCTTGTGCAACTCACGATATGCTTCCAGTTTCTTCAGTAACTTGGCATCATCGGTAGTAACACGCAGATACCACATGATAAGAAGGCTTATCAAACCACTGACGAAGTAGAAGAAGGTCAGACCGCTGGAATAGTTGTTAAATGAGAAGAAGAATATTACAGGCATAAGGTATTGCATCCACATCATCATTTTCATCTGTTGAGCCTGTTCGCCCATCATCTGGTTTTGTTGCTGACGCGTCATAATCCATGTGTTGGCAAGCATTGATACAGCCCAGAGCAAACAGAAGATGCTCAGGTGGTCGCCAAGGAGCCAGATGTCATGGCCCCAGTTGATAACATCGTCGTAAGCACTGAGGTCATCGGCCCAAAGGAAATGCTGGCCACGCAGTTCAATGGCATTGGGGACAAAGTTGTACATAGCCAACCAGATAGGCATCTGAATCAGCATAGGCAGGCAACCGCCCATGGGACTGACACCATATTGGCTGTAGAGCTGCATCATTTCCTGCTGTTTTTTCATGGCGTCTTCCTGCTTGGGATATTTGGCGCCGATTGCCTCAACCTGTGGTTTGAGGACGCGCATCTTAGCTGCGCTCAGGTAACTCTTCTTGTTGGTTGGATAGACAAGAATCTTGATGATGGTAATGAGCAGAAGTAAAACAATACCCATGTTCATGCCAAAACCAGAGAGCCAGTCGAAAAGCGGCATGATAGACCAGCGGTTAATAAAGCGGAAGAATGACCAGCCCAGATATACGAT
>CAMVQS010000078.1 GCA_947169685.1 uncultured Prevotella sp.
CTCGCCAGGCTCATAACCTGGAGGTCGCATGTTCGAGTCCTGCCTCCGCAACTACAAGCAACCTTTTCAGGTTGCTTTTTTGTTTACTAACAACACATAAAAAAAGAAAGCGCAAGTAGTCGTCAGACTGCTCGCGCTTTTTAAATTAGAATGAAATAATCTTCTACTTCATTTCACTCATCACTCGCTCGTAATAACGCTGAGTACCCCTTCTGGAGAACTTAGGACCACCGTTCCATGAACGAATGGCTACCTCTACGTCGTTCTCAGGGTTGTGGTGTGACTGGATAAGCATAAACATTTCCTTTGACCTCTCCACGCTGAAGCGATCATTAAGCGTATAACGCTTGCTCTGATTGCGTCCTTTCAGGATGATGTTGCACTCTTTCACACAAATGGGAGTAATCTGCATGCAACCTACCTGATTACCGTTCACGGCGCGGGCGTTGCCTCTGCTCTCCACCTGAATGATGGCATCCATCACAGCGTTCCAATCTACACCAGATGAGCTTACATCTTCAGTCATCCCCTCTTCCGTCTCTATGTCTTCTGGTAGCACTGAGGTCAGAAGAGTCGGGCCCGATGTTGAACCCACTGTTGGGATGATGCTAAACATAAATACTGTCAATAAAACAATCTTTACTGTTCTCATCATTTTTTCTTTTAAGTACGGCCATCTCACCACGAGATGTGTCACGCCGAACTATTGTTAACGCGCACAAAGGTACGACAATAATCAATACCGACCAAACTTTTTAAGACTTTTCAGCAGAAAGCACCCCTTGATTCTCAATTAATTAACATAAATCAAGACTTCCATCCTGCTTTTTTCACATTTATTATTATGTGTCTTTGACCAAAAAACACTACCTTTGTAGCCTAAACTTTAAGCATTATGAAAAAGATATTTTTGCTCATTTCCATGATGCTCGGCATCACGCTGACCGCCCATGCACAGTTAGGCGTTTTCATCAACGACAGCGACGGTCCGTTCACCAACATCCGCAATGCCCCCAAGGGTGCCATCGTAGATAAAATACCCACCAGCGATGCCGTCGCGCTGACAGTAGTAAAACAAGTCAACGGCTGGTGGCTCATTGATGGGAACGAATATTGGAGCGCAGAAAAAGACGATGTCACCCTGCATGGCTCAAAGAGCGGCTACTGGATCCACAGCTCCGTGCTGGGCATGGGAACACGCAACTACGGAGGTCAGAAGCTCACGCTGCGCAAGGACCCGTCGTCCAAGGCAGCTGTCACCTACAGCTTTACGAAAGAGCTCACCCTCATTCCCCTCGACATCAATGGCGAATGGGTTAAAGTGAAAACCACGGACGGCAAGCATACCGGCTGGATTGAAACGGAGTGGCTTTGCGGCAATCCCGTCACCAACTGCTGCTGACATACCTGTTCTCCAACCGATACATACAGCCTCTCTAACGTTTGGCAATTGTCGGACGACCGTTTGACAGTTGCCAAACGATTGTTTGATAGCTGTCAAATGCCCGTTTGACAATTGTCAAACGTTAGTAACTTACTATTTATCGGTAGAATTACCTATAGTTAACATTCCTTAATTCCTCCAAAGCATATTAGACTTTTACGCGATTGGGGCGTCAAAATCAATATAAAGAAGAAACTATAATTATTATTTGATAATCAATGAAAAATCCTATGATCAACTGTTTTTACCGACGTATGGTCATGGTGGCAGCTGCCGTCATGACAGTTTTGAGCATGCAGGCAGGCCATTACAAGAATTTCAAGGTCTCTACCTACATCCGTGCACAGGACGTAGCACGCATGGAGGATGACGCGTTCCTCAAATCAACATGGGAGACCGTGAGCTCGCAGGTGGATTTGGACAAGATCTACCTTGAGACCCACCGCGATGCCTTCACCGTTCCTGAGAAGACCATCCGCAAGGTCAAGAAGTTCTTCCTCAAAAAAGGACTTGAGGTAGGCGGCGGCATCACCTACACCCGTTCGGAGCCTACCGACTTCGAAACCTACAGCTATGCCCGTCCCGACGAGCGGCAGCAGGTCAAGGAGATTGCTGAATATACCGCCAAGCTGTTTGACGACTTCATTCTTGACGACTTCTTCTTCATTGACTTGAAGAACGATGACGAGATAGCCGCCAAGGGCAACCGCAGCTGGAGCGAGTACCGTCTGCGCCTGATGGCCGATGCTGGCCGTGAGCTGGTGGTGAACCCTGCCAAGAAGGTGAACCCCAGAGTGAAGGTTATCGTGAAGTACCCTAACTGGTACGACCATTTCCAGGGCCTCGGTTTCAACCTTGAGGAGGAGCCCACCTACTTCGACGGCATCTGGACGGGTACGGAGACGCGTGACCCAGGTTATGCCCAGCACCTGCAGAACTACTTGAGTTATAACATCGTGCGTTACTTTGATAATATCGCCCCAGGACGCAACGGTGGCGGATGGGTGGATGCCGGCGGTATCCAGATGAGCATGGACCGCTATGCCGAGCAGCTGCACCTCACCATGTTGTCGAAGACGCCAGAGATTATCCTCTGGAACTATATGCAGCTGGTCGAGGTGACCATCACGCCGGGCATGCGTGCCCGCTGGCAGTCGTCTGGCGGCAACAGCTTCATCTACGACGAGATGGTGGCACCCTACGAGAAGGACGGCAAGACCATTACGCCGACCACGATGGCACGCTTTGCCCATATGACGCTGCACCAGACCGACCAGCTGATCGGAAAGCTGGGACGTCCTATAGGTCTCGTTTCCTATAAGCCCTACCACTCCTCGGGCGAGGAGTTCCTGCAGAACTATCTTGGCATGATTGGCCTGCCCATGGACATGCATCCGCAGTGGCAGAACGGCCGTCAGCAGATCCTCCTCACCGAGCAGGCTGCCAAGGACCCGCACATCGTTGATAAGATCCGTCAGCAGCTTCGCGGCGGCGGCGACGTCATCATCACCACAGGTCTCTTGAAGGCCATCCGCGAACCGCTGGCCGACATCTGCGAGCTCTACTGCGGTGACCTGAAGGCCATTGTCGAGGACTTTGGCTGGTACGGCAAGTCACATCGTCAGTTCATCATCCCACAGGTGAAGTACTACACCAACGATGCCTGGGAGGTGGTTAGTGCCGGACGTCCCCTCACGGGTGGCGTATCGGGTTATCCCATCCTGCTGCGCGACACCTATTCGAAGGGTACGCTCTACGTGCTCACCATCCCCGATGACTACGGCGATCTCTACGAATATCCTGCCGGAGCACTCAACGTTATCCGCCGTAGCATGAGCAAGGACGTGGGTGCCTACATCGAGGGACCGTCGAAGGTGGCACTGTTCCCTTACGACAACAAAACGCTCGTGGTGGAAAACTTCAACGATAATCCTGTCAAGCTGCGTGTTGTCATCAACACGAAGGTCAACGGTCTGAAGAACCTCCTTACTGGTGAGGAACTGAAGCCTGCTGATGTGGTCATCAACAACCACCGCTACGCCCCCTACAGACCTGGTCAGACGGTGTTCGACGTGAACCTCGCAGCCCACAGCTACATCGGAGTAAAAATTAAAGATTAACACTCAACATGAGGATTCTTCTTATCGGTGGCACCGGTACCATCAGTAGCGCCATCACCCGACAATTAGCAGAGAGCGGCCACGACCTGTGGCTGCTGAACCGCGGCACCCGTAAGGATGAGGTGCCTGCCAGTGTCAAACCCCATCCGGAGCTGCAGGTGGAAGACCCGGAGTTCGACCAGTGGTGCGACCGTGTTATTGAGGCACAGGAAAAAGCAAAACAATTAATCATTGATAAATCATGAAACATAGCATATTATTACTAGCCATGATGTTCTCACTGGGAGCTATGGCACAAGACATTGAGCATAGTGTTTCTAACTCTATTGTCGTTAGCACAGAATCAGGTAAAATCATGGGATTCCAGCACGATGGAAGCTACGAGTTTCTTGGCATTCCTTATGCCAGGGTTGAGCGTTTGATGCCGCCTCTGCCTGTTGAGAAATGGGATACTATTCGTCTTTGTAATCATTGGGGGCCACAGGCCATGCAGAATACATGGGGAAAGAAACTGACAGAAGCTGAGATGTCAGAAAACTGCTGTGTGCTGAATGTGTGGACTACAGACACGTCGAAGTCAATGCCTGTGATGCTCTGGCTGCATGGCGGTGGTTTCGATTCTGGCACCTCTGCCTGGGACCCAGGACATCATCTTGCACGGAAGGATGTTGTTGTAGTGAGCGTTAACCATCGTCTGAACATTCTTGGCTTTCTTGACCTATCGACCTGCTCTGATCGATACAAATACTCTGGCAATGTGGGTATGCTTGATGTCGTACAAGCCTTACAGTGGGTACAGAAGAATATTCGTCAGTTTGGCGGTGACCCTAATAACGTGACCATCTTTGGAGAGTCAGGCGGTGGTGGCAAGGTAGGTACCCTGCTATGTATGCCTCCTGCCAAAGGACTGTTCCATAAAGCTATTATTATGAGTGGCACCATCCTCAATGTCAATACCAAAGCGATGACGGAGGAATTGGGGCAGGCTGTGCTCAAGGAACTACATATTGACCCTGCTCACATAGAGCGTATCAACGATGTGCCCTACGAAGAGCTTTATGCTGCTGGTCAGCGTGCTATGGCTGCTAGCATCGGCACCCGCAAGCCTGGCACGCCGATGATGTGGGGATTTGGTCCTACTCCTGATGGTGAGATGTTGCTGCAACAGCCTTTCCAAAATGGATTTGCCGATATCTCTACCAATATACCCATTATGATTGGTACAACCTTCAATGAGCTACAGCGCTTACGCTATGACCAATCGATAACGATGGACGAAGCCCGTCAGGAACTCATTAATACCTTCGGCGAAGAGACTGATGACTATATCAAGGCTTTTGCGGAGGCTTATCCTGACTATACGCCTCAGGACTTGCTGAGCATTGACTGGCTGTTCCGTCCGAAGACCATCATTACTGCCGACAAGATAGCTGAGAGTCGTCAGGCAAAAACTTGGATGTATATGTTTACTAAGCGTTCGGATGTCAATAAGGGCAGCGTTCACGGTGCTGAATTGAAATACTGTTTTGACAATATTGACACCTCAACCCCAGAACATCCGTCAGTCGGGTTGGCCGAAATCATAGACCGTCACTGTTTTAAACAGCTTGACGACTTCCGTCGTACTCATTGTTCCAAATAAACTAAATGCCTATGAAGGATTTTAATTTCTATGCACCAACACGCGTTGTATTTGGTCGCAAATCCGAAGAACAATTACCCCAGTTGATTCATCAGTATGGTGGAAGAAAAGTATTGATTCATTACGGTGGCGGTTCTGCCCGTTGCTCTGGTCTTTTGGACAAAGTAGAGGGACTACTGCACGATGCTGCCATCCCATTTGTAGAGTTGGGCGGTGTAGTACCTAATCCATTACTCTCAAAGGTTGAAGAGGGTATTGCTCTCTGCCGCCGCGAGCGTGTTGATTTCATTCTGGCTGTGGGTGGAGGTAGTGTTATTGACTCCAGCAAGGCTATTGGCTATGGTGTTGGATACAACGGTAATGTATGGGACTTCTGGGAGGGTTGTAGTGTGCCAGCCTCATGTCTGCCCATCGGTGTAGTGCTCACCATTCCAGCTGCAGGTTCTGAGATGTCCTCAAGCTGTGTAATTACACGCGATGAGGGGATGATAAAACGTGGTATCAACAGCGACCTCTGTCGATGTCGCTTCGCAATCATGAATCCTGAGCGTACCTTCACTTTGCCGCCTTATCAGACGGCGGCTGGTGTAACAGATATCATGATGCACACCATGGAACGATATTTCTCGCGTCATGAGGACATGATTCTTACCGATGCCATTAGCGAAGCCCTGCTTCGCACGGTGATGGAATCAGCCTTTGAGGTATTACGCAACCCTGAGGATTATCGCCATCGTGCACAGATTATGTGGGCAGGTTCCTTATCACATAACGACCTAACGGAATGTGGTACAGAGAAGGACTTTGCCAGCCATCGACTGGAGCATGAGTTAAGTGGATTGTTTGGTGTAACCCATGGTGCAGGCCTTGCTGCCATTTGGGGCTCATGGGCTCGTTATGTGCTAGACCGCCATGTGAGTCGCTTCGTCCAGTTTGCGGTCAACGTGATGGGTGTTCCCAACGATTTCACCAATCAGCGTGCTACTGCCGTGAAGGGTATTGAGGCACTAGAGCGTTTCTTCCACGACATCGGCATGCCTGTTTCCATACCCGAACTCATTGGCCGTCAAGCTACCGACGAGGAAATCCACGAACTCGTCCGCAAGTGCTCACGCAACGGCACAATCACCATTGGAGCGATGGAAGTGCTCCAGGCTGAAGACATGGAACAAATTTATCGCAAAGCAAACACAAAAGAAGTCTAAATAGAACAGCTTATGACTAAGCAAAAAAAGAACGAGATGAGTCGCAGGGAATTCCTGCAACGACTGGGCATAGGCGCTGGTTCTGCTATGGCTATGACAGCGCTGGAGCCGTTTAGCGCAATGGCAAAGAGACTGGAGGATGCGGCGTTTGAGGACGGAACTGTCGGCATGACCTACCGCACCCAGAACGGTTCTGGTGAACAGATTTCGCTGTTGGGCTTCGGCATGATGCGCTTGCCCAACAATCAGGACGAGGTGGACCAACTGGTGGACTATGCCATTGAACATGGCGTCAACTACTTTGACACCGCACCCATGTATATGGGCGGGCAGTCGGAGGTGCTGACGGGCAATGCCCTCTCACGCCATCCCAGGGAGAAATACCACGTGGCCACGAAGATGTCGAACCAGAACCGCCGGCTGTGGAACTACGATGACTCGAAGCGCATGTACGAGCAGTCGTTCGAACGCCTGAAGGTGGATTACATTGACTACTACCTGCTGCACAGCATCGGCGGAGGCATGGAGACACTAGAAGGGCGGTTCTTGAACAACGGCATGCTCGACTTCCTGCTGAAGGAGCGTCAGGCTGGGCGCATCAAGCACCTGGGCTTCTCCTATCACGGCGACGTGCGCGACTTCGACTGGCTGCTCGACCGTCAGGACGAGTACGAGTGGGACTTCGTGCAGATACAGATGAACTTCCTCGACTGGCGCCATGCTTCCATGAGGGGCGGCCGTCGCGTTGATGCCGATGCGGAGTATCTCTACGACAAATGTGAGAAGATGGGCGTGCAGTGTGTCGTCATGGAACCCCTGCGCGGTGGAGCCTTCGGCAACATGGCAAAGGAACTGAGAGAGCAGCTGGAAGCCATTCATCCTGACGACAGCACAGCCCGCTGGGCATTCCGTTGGGTAGGCTCCTACCCCAATATTCTGACCACGCTGAGTGGCATGAACCGCATGGAACACCTGGTGGAGAACATCAAGACCTTCTCGCCCCTGCAGCCCTGCACCGAACAGGAGAACGTGCTGCTGGCAGAGATTGCCGACCAGATGTCGGGCTACCCCACCATTCCCTGTACTGCCTGCGAGTACTGCATGCCGTGCCCCTTCGGAGTGAACATCCCTGGAAACTTCGCCTACTACAACGAGGCAGTCAACAGCCACCTGCTGCCCCTGCCCGACAAATCGGCTGCCGACTATGCAGAACGCAAGGAGCAATTCATTACCGGCTACAAAAAAGCCCTGCCCGATACCGGCACATGGGCATCGAAATGCAGGGATTGTGAGGTATGTCTATCAAAGTGTCCCCAGCAGATACGTATTCCCAACCAGATGGCACGTATCGTAGAGACACTCCAGAAGAAATAATCTTATAAAGGAAGGGGCGAGCCTACAGCTCCAATGGCGTGTAGAGAAGTCCCCAGACCTTGGCGACAGCCTCGTAAGTGCACTTGCCGTCCACCACGTTGACGCCACGTGCCAGCGCAACATCATCGCGACAAGCCTGCTGCCACCCCTTGTCAGCCAGGGCAACGGCATAGCGTAGCGTAGCATTGGTCAGTGCAATGGTCGAGGTGTTGGGTACAGCCCCCGGGATGTTAGCCACCGCATAGTGAACAATACCGTCAATGGTATAGACGGGCTCGCTATGTGTCGTGGGGTGTGAGGTCTCGAAGCAGCCACCCTGGTCAATAGCCACATCAACCAGCACAGTACCCTTCTCCATCAACGAGAGCATGTCCTTGGTAATCAGCTTCGGAGCTGCATCACCGGGAATGAGCACAGAGCCGATGATGACATCGACTGTCGGCAGTTCCTGACGGATGTTGTGCTCTGAGGAATAGAGCGTATGCACATTGGTAGGCAACTCGGCAGCCAACTGCTTCAGACGAGGTAGCGAAACATCGGTAATGGTCACGTCAGCACCCATGCCAGCTGCAATGCGAGCTGCGGCCTCACCTACCGTTCCACCGCCAAGAACCAACACCTTGGCGGGTTTCACACCTGGCACACCAGCCATCAGTTTACCCTTACCACCCTTGGTCTTCTGCAGGTAATAGGCACCATTCTGGGCAGCCATACGGCCAGCAACCTCACTCATCGGGATGAGCAGCGGCAGCGAACGGTCAGCCTTCTCCACCGTCTCGTAGGCAATGCACACGGCACCACTCTTTAACATGGCGTGCGTCAGCTCCTCCTCGCAGGCGAAGTGGAAATAGGTGAATATCACCTGCCCCTTACGCACCAGCCCATACTCTGGTTCAATGGGTTCCTTGACCTTCACAATCATGTCAGCCTGCGCATAGACATCTTCTATAGTAGGCAGAATCCGCGCACCAACCTTCTCGTACGCGTCATCGCTGAACCCACTGCCCTCGCCAGCAGTATGCTGCACAAAGACGGAATGTCCGTGTTTAATCAACTCGGCAACACCCGAAGGTGTCATGCCCACTCGGTTCTCATTGTTCTTGATCTCCTTGGGAATACCAACTTTCATAGCTCCATATCTTTAGTTAAACGTTTCTATGGCGCAAAAATACAAAATAATTATGAAAGATGCAAGTAAAACATCAAAAAAGAAGCCCTGACTCATTGCTGAATCAGGGCTTCATCATTGAAAGGAGGC
>CAMVQS010000079.1 GCA_947169685.1 uncultured Prevotella sp.
TTATCGTGCAGGCAAGGTGCGTGCCATCGGTGTGAGCAACTTCCAGGCAGGCCGCTTCTTCGACTTCGCCCACTATGTGGAGGTGAAGCCGATGGTGAACCAGTTGCAGTGCAACACGCTCATCCAGCAGACGGCCATCGAGCCGATACATGCAGAGTTCGGCACGAAGATGATGGCGTGGGGGCCTCTGGGCGGACAGGGTGTCGAGGGCATCGTGAAGAGCGAAGTGTTGGCAAACATTGGAGCAAAGTACGGCAAGACTGCCGCACAGGTAGCCCTCCGCTGGCTCACCCAGCGCGGCATCGTGGCCATTCCCAAGAGTACGCACAAGGAGCGTATGCAGCAGAATTTCGACATCTTCGACTTCTCTCTGACTGCTGACGAGATGGCGCAGATTGTCACCTTGAACCAGCACGACACGGGTACAGTCAACTTCGGCAACCCCCAGTTTGTGAAATATCTAATCGAGAATTATGGCTAAACAGGTATCAGTATTGGTAGGTGCTGGCAGCATCGGACAGGCCATCATCCGCAGGGTGTCGGCTGGAAAGCATGTGGTGCTGGCAGACTATAGTTTTGAGAACCGATGGAGCAGCGAGAGCCATCAAGCTTGCTTGAATGGCCGAGTCGTGACAGAGGAAGGCGCAGCCAACGCTGAGCGAGCAGCTAAAACATTGGAAAACGCGGGCTTTGAGTGTTCAACCATCAAGTGCGACCTCGGACAGAAGGAGGACATTCTGAAGTTGGTTGAGTTTGCCACCAGCAAGGGCGAGGTGACGAATGTGGTAAATGCCGCTGGCGTGTCGCCCTCGCAGGCTCCTGTCGAGGAGATTCTGCGTGTGGATCTCTACGGCACGAGTGTGCTGCTAGAGGAGTTCGGCAAGGTGATTGCCGATGGTGGCTCGGGCGTGATTATCTCATCGCAGAGCGGCCACCGTCTGCCTGCATTGTCGCAGGAACAGAACGAGGCATTGGCTACGACACCGGTAGATGAACTATTGGAGCTACCGTTCTTGAAGGCTATCGACGATACGCTGAAGGCCTATCAGTATTCGAAGCGCTGCAATGTGCTCCGAGTGATGATGGAGGCTACCCGCTGGGGACGTCGTGCTGGAACCCCTGACGAGGTGGGCGACCTCGCCGAGTTCCTGATGTCGTCTCGTGGCCGCTTCATCAGCGGTGCCGACATTCTCATCGATGGCGGTTGCACTGCCTCGTATTGGTATGGCGATTTGCAGTATCTTAAAGCTACACATTAATAATTATGGAAATACAAACAGTTGATTTTAATGTCTGGCCGAAAGGCGAATATAATTCTGCCTACGCCCAGTATTTCACAGGAAACAGTTATTTGGCAACACTCGCAGGTGGTGTGATGAATGTCACCTTCGAACCTGGTTGCCGTAATAACTGGCACATCCACCATAAGGCCGTGCAAGTGCTCATCTGTGTAGCGGGTCGCGGCTGGTATCAGGAATGGGGCAAGGAGGCTGTAGAACTGAAGCCTGGAGTAGTGATTGTTATTCCTGCTGAGGTCAAACACTGGCACGGAGCCGCCAAAGACTCCTGGTTCCAACACCTGACCTATCATAAAGATGTTCAAGATGGTGCTTCAAACGAATGGCTGGAAGCTGTTACAGATGAAATATATAATCTTCGGTATTAGCTAAAAGATTGTTATATACTAAAAATCGTTCATTGCACTCAAATTTCGTGCAATGAACGTTTTTTGTTATCATTTGTATCATTATTTATACACGTAATAATAGAAATCATGTACTTTTGCAAAAAAATAACAAACTAAAAACGTAAAACGAAATGAACATGAAGAAAAAAAGCTTGTTGACACTGATGGCTGTGATGATGACCTGCATGGTCGTTGCACAGGTAAAGCCTATTGTACTGGGTGACCGTCACGCGATGTTGAAAATGGCACAGGGCTCACGTTATTTGTTATTGCCTGTACAGGAAACGGAAGACATCGCTGCTATAGCTATAATGGATAACCATAATAATATGGTACAGAGAATTAACGTTAAGCTGGCCATTGACCGCGTAGATTACTATGTACCCTATGAATTGAACGGAGCTTGTCTGATGGATATCGAATTCCATGGTGACCGTCGTCAGAAAGGAGCCGTCGGTGAGTTCGTATGCTGGAAGGAGATGAAGTACTCGGACACGTTTGACACAACGAACCGTGAGAAGTTTCGTCCCTTGTATCATCATACACCAGAGTACGGTTGGATGAACGATCCCAATGGAATGTTTTACAAGGACGGGGTGTGGCACTTGTACTTCCAATGGAACCCTTACGGTTCACAGTGGGAGAATATGCATTGGGGGCATTCTATCAGCCGTGACCTTGTGCACTGGGAGGCTCTGCCGATGGCTATAAGTCCTGATTGGCTGGGTACGATCTTCAGTGGTTCATGCGTGACCAACGGCAACGAGGTGGTAGCCTTCTATACTTCTGCAGGTCATCATCAGACCCAGTCGATGGCTGTTTCGAAGGATGGTGGGCGTACATTCGAAAAGTTCAGCGGCAACCCCGTTATGACGACCAGCGACATACCCGACTTCCGTGACCCAAAGGTTTTCTGGAACGAGGAGGCCAAGGTTTGGAACCTCATCCTGGCTGCCGGTCAAGAAATGCGCATCTACTCGTCGAAGAACATGACGGACTGGAAATACGAGTCGTCGTTTGGCAAGGAGTATGGCAACCACAGTGGTGTATGGGAGTGTCCGGACCTCTTTGAAATTAAAGATGAAACATCGAACATTAAAAAATGGGTTCTGCTCTGCAACATCAATCCTGGAGGTCCGTTCGGCGGAAGTGCTACACAGTACTTCGTGGGACAGTTCGATGGCAAGAAGTTCACTTGCGAGTCGATGCCGAAGGTGACGAAATGGCTAGACTATGGCAAGGATCACTATGCTACGGTATCGTTCTACAACGCTCCAGAGAACCGCCGTGTGGTGCTGGCATGGATGTCGAACTGGCAATATGCCAACCAAGTGCCCACCAAACAGTTCCGCAGCGCTAACTCGATTCCCCGTGACCTCGGTATTTTCCAGTATGGTGAGGAGACCTATGTGAGCGTAGTACCCTCCAAGGAGATGCTGGCCGTACGTGGACAAAAGATTAAAAAGCCGACAGAGGCCTGTGAACTGGTCATTGACTTGAAGGGCTCGGCAGATATTACACTCACGAACGACAAGGGTGAGCAGGTTATCATGAAATATGATGCTCGTGGACAACAGTTCTCTATGGACAGGACACAAAGTGGCGAAACGGGCTTCAGCGAAGCGTTCCCCTGTGTGACAACTGCTCCGACGTATGGTCCACTGAGACAGCTGCGCATCTTCATTGACCGTTGTTCGATTGAGGCGATAGATGCTGACGGACATATGGCGATGACGAACCTCGTGTTCCCGTCGGAGCCCTACAACAACATCAAGGTCAAGGGTGGCAAGGTGACGATATTCCAAATTGATAATTAATAACTGAAGATTGATAATTATGAGTAAAGCTAACAAACTCGCGATGATCCCCCTGATGCTCTGCTTCTTCTGCATGGGCTTTGTGGATCTGGTAGGCATCGCCTCTAACTACGTGAAAGAAGACTTAGCGCTGACAGACTCTGTGGCCAACATCTTCCCCTCACTGGTGTTCTTCTGGTTCCTTATCTTCTCCATACCTACGGGTATGCTGATGAACAAGATCGGGCGTAAGAAGACCGTACTGCTCTCGCTGGGCGTGACTGTGGTGTCACTGCTTATTCCTCTGTTTGGCAATAACTTTGCCGTGATGCTCATCTCGTTCTCGCTGCTGGGTATCGGCAATGCGCTGATGCAGACATCGCTCAATCCGTTGGTGTCAACGGTGATGGGTGGCGAGAACCTGGCTTCTACGCTGACTTTCGGACAGTTCGTCAAGGCCATCGCCTCGTTCCTGGCACCTTATCTGGCCATGTGGGGAGCTACACAGGTTATTCCGTCGTTCGGTTACGACTGGCGTGTGCTCTTTTTCATCTACTTCATCGTAGGCATTCTCTCGACGGCGCTATTGGCGATGACGCCCATCGACGAGCCGAAGATGGAAGGTAAGGCTTCAACTTTTGTAGAGTGCTTCAAGTTGCTTGGCACCCCCATCGTACTACTGTCGTTCCTCGGCATCATGTGTCATGTTGGCATTGACGTGGGCACCAACACTACGGCTCCGAAGATTCTCATGGAACGTCTGGGCATGTCGCTCAACGACGCTGCCTTTGCCACCAGCCTGTACTTCATTTTCCGTACTGTTGGCTGTCTGACGGGCTCGTTCTTCCTCCGCGTAATGAACAACCGCACGTTCTTCATCATCAGCGTCTGCATGATGGCTGTCTCCATGTTGTTGCTCTTTATGGGCACAGAGAGATGGGAGCTCTATACCGCCATTGCACTGGTGGGCTACGGCAACTCCAACATCTTCTCTATCTGCTTCGCCAAGGCACTCACCTCAATGCCGGAGAAGCAGAACGAGGTCAGTGGACTGATGATTATGGGACTCTTCGGCGGAACCATCTTCCCACTGCTGATGGGCTTCATGAGCGATGGCTTCGGGCAGGCTGGCGCCGTACTGATCATGGCACTTGGCGTCATCTATTTATTCACTTATATCAAACAACTAAAACAAGCTAAAATATGAACTCTAAACGTTATGTGGTAGGTCTCGGAGAGGCCTTGTGGGACGTACTTCCCGAAGGAAAGAAACTGGGTGGTGCACCGGCTAACTTCGCTTATCATGCAGGACAGTTCCTGGGCAGTGACAACACGCTTGCCATTAGTGCACTGGGCAAAGATGAACTGGCAGATGAAACCATCGAAGCACTGAAAGAACATGATCTGAACTATCTGATGCCGCGGGTGCCCTACCCCACAGGAACGGTACAAGTGACACTAACTGGTGACGGCATACCGGCATACGACATCAAGGAAAACGTAGCATGGGACAATATCCCCTATACCGCTGAGGTAGCAGAGGTAGCCAAGAACTGTCGTGCCGTGTGCTTTGGTTCGCTGGCTCAGCGTAACGTCACATCATGGGCTACCATCCGTCAGTTCCTCGACGCAACGCCTGAAGACTGTGTAAAAATCTTTGACATCAACCTCAGACAGCAGTTCTACACGAGGAACGTCATTGAGGAGTCGTTGAAGCGTTGTAATATCCTGAAGATTAATGATGAGGAACTAGTCATCATCAACCGTATGTACGGATATGAAGGTCTTGACATGCGTGGCACCTGCGAGAAGATGCTGGCAGACTACAAGCTGAAGATGTTAGTGCTGACTTGTGGCACCAATGGTTCGTATGTCTTTGCACCTGGTCTGACCTCGTTCCAAGAGACACCAAAGGTCAAGGTAGCCGATACAGTTGGTGCAGGTGACTCATTCACCGGTTCGTTCTGTGCAGCCATCCTCAACGGAAAGCCTATGGAGGAAGCCCATCGAATTGCTGTAGAGGTCAGTGCCTTTGTCTGCACCCAAAACGGCGCTATGCCGACATTAACACCGGAACTGCTTGCAAAAGTAAAGTAAAGAAATAACATTCAATTTTATCAAGTAAAGCGCAACTTCACAGTTGCGCTTTCTTATTTATTGTATCATTTTAATTAACAAATTCAAAGTATGAAAACAAAGCTAAAGACGGTCATGCTCAAAAAAAGATCACAGATGTGGAGCTGGCCAAAGCAATGAGAGTGAAAAGACAGTATGTAAACGCAGTGGCTAACGGACGGACAAATGTTTCGATCAACCGACTGCAACAGTTCGCCGATGCACTCGGCGTTCCCTTGATTGCCCTCTTAGAAGGCTGTGAGGAACTACAGCATCAGTCGCTATGCTGCCCCTGCTGTGGCGCACGCCTGCGACTTGTAAGCGACGAACAGGAAAAATAGGATTCCCAAAGCAAGTGAAAAACTTGCAAAAGGGAGAAATAATCAGTACCTTTGCAATGTGATAAAAAAATTAATTATTAACCATTAAACCATTAACCATTATGCCAGTAAAAAACAAATCAGTGCTGCACATTGATGTAGCCAAAAACAACAACCAGAAGAGTGACAACTACGGACATTACTACCCTCGTGTAGTACGTATCCAGACGCTCTCAACCCGTGCCTTTGCTCAGCACATCGCCGACCACGGAAGCATCTACACGATAGACATCGTGGTGGGTGTACTGCGAAAGTTTACCGACTGTCTCATTGAGCAACTCTCACAGGGCAAGGGCGTGAAGCTCGACGGCATCGGTGTGTTCTACCCCACTGCCAAGAGTGTCAAGGACGGTGCTGCCGACTTCGACTCGGTAAAAGAGATGGGTGCCGAGCAGCTTGTGGAGGGTATTCACGTACGTTTCCTGCCAGAGTCGTCAAGCCTGGACAACATCACGTCGAAGGAAATGAAGAAGCGCTGTTCGCTGCAGCTGCGCAACGTGGTGACCATCACAACTACGGGCAGCGGAGCATCTGCAAAGCGTAGCCACGTCTATACGCCTGTAGAGGAATATGTGGAGTCTGCACCTGTAACGCCGTAACCGGCTCTAGTTGAGAGTTGAGGGTTCAGAGTTGAGAGCAGTGGAAAGTGGAAAGTTCACTTCAAACTCTAAACTAACCAACAGACACTAAACTCTAAACTCTTTAAACTCTCAACTAGTTAAACTGACTCTAAACTCTACACTCTAAACTTTAAACTTTAAAAGAATCATGAAAAACAAAGAAACTTGGAAACTGATCTTGCAGGTGATTGCAAGCATTGTGACGGCAATGCTCACAGCATTGGGTACCGTATCGTGTATGGGTTATAACCCTGCATTATAGCCGCCCCTTCTCAAGGGGCTCTAAAGGGCCAAGGTCCCATCAACCTCTAACAAGAAAGCCTGCTCTCAAAAGCAGGCTTTCTATTCTTTAACCTTAATGGATATCTTCCATGATGAGCCATGCACGTATGAAAGCGTAGGCAAAGGTGAGGACGAGGACGATGAGCGGCACAAAAACGGTGCGAATCTCATAGCCCGAGGTGGTAAATCCTGGCAATGAGAACGTGCGATTGCCTACCCAACGACCGTTGACATAACGGAAAAGCGTATAGACACCCAGGGCAACAATGGTTCCCCAGAGCAGGCCAACGGTGATGTCGCCAGGATAATGAACACCCAGGTACATGCGTGTCCAGCAGTTGGTAAGTGAATAAGTGACAAGGCCGACAGTTAGCCAGCGGTAACGTACCAACAGGCTGGAAAACAGGGCGATGCTAAAGGTGTTGGAGGCATGGGCAGAGAAGAAACCGTAGTTGCCACCACGATAGTCGTTGACGACATCAACCAAGGAGCCGATCTGCGGGTCGTGAGTAGGACGCCAACGTGCAACAAGTGGCTTCACTATTTCATCATCGATGGTGCCAGCCAACAAGACACAGAGTCCCGCGCTTGCCAAGATGAGGACAACAGTACGCCAGTTAATATTGTTCTTAATGACAATAAACAACAGCGACACATAGAGCGGTATCCACGTGGCAGCCTTCGTCAGTGTGAGTGCCACCCCGTCGATGAAAGTTGACTCGCTGCCATTCAGCATCAGCAACAGTTGTTTGTCGAATTGTATGATTTCCTCCATTATATGATTTCTATTGATGTCACAGCAATCCAACCTTCCTTACCGTCTGGCAGGCGCACCTCCTTCCAGTCTTTCATGGAATCGTCGGTAATCTCCACCTTCGTTCCTTCATGCAACATGAAGAGGTTGGTGCCGTTCTGGGCAGGTGTGCTCTTAACAGCAGTCTCCGTAGCAACGACAACAGCCCCAGTACGATGGGTCAGCACCTGTTGCTGATGCCATGCAAAGAGGTTGGCAAAGAGGAAGAACAGCAACATGAAGGCTGCACCGAAGAAGCCCAGTTTCTGCAAAGAGACACGACCGGAGAACAGATATACGAGGAAAAGGATGATACCCATCGCCAACGCTACAAGTGCTGTCCACGCCCATGCATCAACACCCATGATGTTCACCAACGAGCGATACCACGTGACGAGGAAGAAGTCGGCACTGGGTGAAAGCTTATCGGTGGTTTTCTGACGAGCCAGCTGTAGGTTGTGACGGATGTCCTTGTCGCCAGGCGAGAGCAGCAAGGCACGCTCATAGTTGATGATGGCCCGCGTAAAATTGTCTGAACGATAATAGGCATTACCGAGGTTATAATAGAGATCGGCGCTGACGCCTTCTTTCAGCAATGCCTCATACTGCTTGATGGCTTCCTGATAATGCTGACGGACATAGGAGCTGTCAGCCTCAGCCTTGGTGACGGCAGAAGCTGTCATAGGCAGCAACATCAGCACCAAAAGTACCGTTACAGCCTTCGTGGTCTTGGTATGTTTCTTCTTCATCACATCTTCAATCTTGATAATAGCGCCCATGGCAGCCTCATACGTCTTGCCCATGTTACCCTTGGCATCGCCTGGGGCATAACGTTCAAACTCACACTCGTCGAGTGCTCCGATAAACTGTGCGATAGTGGCTTCATCGACATTGCGGGCAGACAGCTGCTGACTGATGTTTTCGCGCGAAAGCTGCTCGACAGGCATGTTCAGCTTGTC
Organism: uncultured Prevotella sp.; assembly: GCA_947169685.1. Classification (GTDB taxonomy): domain Bacteria; phylum Bacteroidota; class Bacteroidia; order Bacteroidales; family Bacteroidaceae; genus Prevotella. The sequence continues at coordinate 8,633 of CAMVQS010000079.1, forward strand.
ACCCACATAGCCCCACAGGGCACGCAGCACTTCGTCATAGAACGCACCGGCCTTGCCTTGTTTCATCAGCTTATCGGCGAGTTTCAGACGCTTAACAGCCACCTTGTTGGCTTTCTTGCCAC
>CAMVQS010000080.1 GCA_947169685.1 uncultured Prevotella sp.
TCGCGCCCCCCAGACGTGTGCGCTACCAACTGCGCTAAATCCCGATCCTTTGCTCGAAAAGCGCTGCAAAGGTACAATGTTTTTCTGAATCCTGCAAATTTTTGCCATACTTTTTAGTCAAAAGTTTTGCAATTAATATTATTTATGTGTTTTCATTGGCTGCTCTCGAAAATATTTTGTACTTTTGCGAGTTATTTATAATAAAAGAGGAAATAAACAATCTATGCAATACAAAATAAAGGCACCTGGTCTGCTGAACCAGACCATTAAGTTGCCAGCATCCAAGAGTATTTCAAACCGTGCGCTGATTATCTATGCTTTGTCTGGTTGTAAGGTTCTGCCTGACAACCTGAGCGATTGCGACGACACGGAGGTGATTATACGTGCCTTGCGCGACATGCCTGACGAGATTGACATCATGGCAGCTGGTACCGCTATGCGTTTCATGACGGCTTATCTGAGCGTGCTCGACGGCCATTGCCATACGCTGACGGGTACGGAACGCATGAAGCACCGTCCGATTGAGCTGTTGGTGAATGCGCTGCGTTCGCTGGGAGCCGACATCGAATATGTAGGTAAGACGGGCTTCCCGCCACTGCGCATCAGGGGTCAGAAGCTGGAAGGTGGCTTGCTGGAGATTCCCGGTAACGTGAGTTCGCAGTATATCTCGGCCTTGCTGCTGATTGGTCCTGCGCTGAAGAAGGGACTGACGTTGCGTCTGACGGGTGTCATCATTTCGCGTCCTTACATCGACCTGACGCTCTCGGTGATGCATCAGTTTGGTTCGGAAGCCGAGTGGATAGACATTGACACCATTGAGGTGAAGCCCAAACCCTACGAGGTACGTCCTTATTTCATTGAAAACGACTGGAGCGCCGCTTCCTACTGGTACGAGATGATGGCTCTGTCACAGAACATGGATGACGAGGTGCGCCTGGTAGGTCTGACGGACGGTTCGCGCCAGGGTGATTCCTCCGTGCGTTACATCTTCAGCCTGCTGGGTGTGAAGACCTCGTTTGAAAGCACGGAACCTGGAAAGCCTACGACGGTGACCTTGCGACGCAGCGGCAAAGGTGTTCCCAGACTGGAGTACGACTTTGTGAATGTGCCCGACCTGGCACAGACGTTCGTGGTGTGTTGTGCCGTGATGGGCGTCCCCTTCCACTTCCGAGGTCTCTCTACGCTGAAGATCAAGGAGACGGACCGTATTCGTGCACTTATCACGGAAATGCGTAAGTTGGGCTACGTGCTGCGCGAGGGCGACGGCACAGAGCTCATCTGGGACGGCAAGCGCTGCGAGCCGGACTCGGAGCTTGTCATCGATACCTACGAGGACCACCGCATGGCCCTGGCTTTTGCTCCTGCTTCCTTCCGTATAGAAGGGCTGAAGATTAACAACCCACAGGTAGTCAGCAAGTCGTATCCTCGTTATTGGGACGATTTGCGACAGGCAGGCTTTGTGCTTGAGGAGTAAGAAGAGATTATGGCGTTTGCACTCATCATCATAGGTTCCATCGTTGTGCTCGGTGTGATTGCCGCCCTGTTCTCATGGGGCGACAAGGATGAGCCTATCGTGCAGAAAGAAGGCGACTGCTCGTCGTGCAGCAGTCGTAGTGAGTGCAAGCTGGCGGAATTAAAGGTCGAAGGTCGAAGGTCAAAGGTCGAAGGATGTCATAGTGAGAAGGTCAAAGGTCAAAGGTCAAAGGTCAAAGGCGGGATGTCCGTTTTGCTGCTTTTCCTTTTTACCTTTATACTTTCCCTCGTCTCCTGTGCCACCAAGCAGAATACGGCGAAGTCACGTTTCTTCCACGCTTTCCATGCCCGTTACAATATTTACTATAACGGTTCGCAGGCCTTTATCAATGGCAGCGAGGAGCAGGAGAAGGGAAACAAGGACAATTATACGGAGCTGCTGCCCCTCTATACCGTGGGCAACAAGCAGACACGTACCATCGGTGCCGGACAGTTTGACCGTTCCATTGAAAAGGCGGAGAAAGCCATTCGCCGCCATAGCATCAAACGCAAGCCGGAATGGACGCAGGGACGCAGGAAAACGGCAAAGGACATAGAATGGCTGAACCGTCGCGAATATAACCCTTTCATCTGGAAGGCGTGGCTGCTGTTGGGTAAGTCGCAGTTCCAGAAAGGCGAATTTGAAGAGGCGGCAGCCACCTTCTCGTACATGAGCCGCCTGTACCAGACGCGTCCCCACATCAACGGCATTGCCCGTGCGTGGCTCACTAAGAGCTACACGGAGCTGGGCTGGCTCTACGAGGCCGAGGACGTCATCCGTAACATGAGGCGTGACTCGATGGACTATCGGGCCGTGAAGGACTGGGACTATGCCTATGCCGACTACTACATCCGTGCCGGCCAATACGAGGAGGCTATTCCCTATTTGCGTAAGGTCATCAAACACGAGCGTCGCAGGACACAGCGGGCTCGCGAGTGGTTCCTCATGGGACAGCTGCAGGCTAAGCTGGGACATAGGGACGAGGCGTATCGCGCGTTCCGTAAGGTGTCGCGTATGAACCCTCCCTACGAGTTGGACTTCAACGCCCGTATTGCCCTGACCGAGGTGATGGCACAGGGACAGGCGAAGAAGATGATCAGCCGGCTGCGTCGCATGGCATCGTCGGACAATAACAAGGACTATTTGGACCAGGTGTATTACGCCATCGGCAATATCTATCTGACAGAACGTGACACGCTGAGGGCCATCGATGCTTATGAGACAGGAAACAAGAAAGCCACGCGTAGCGGTATCGAAAAGGGTGTGTTGCTGCTGAAGCTGGGTGACCTCTACTGGCAGCGTGAGCAGTACAGCGATGCCCGTCGCTGCTATGGTGAAGCCATTGGTCTGCTGGACAGGGACCGCCCAGACTACGAAGAACTGTCGAAGCGCTCGAAACTGCTCGATGAGCTGGTGCCCCATACGGAGACGGTTCATCTGCAGGACTCCCTGCAGGCACTTGCCCGTATGCCAGAGGCAGAACGGCTGGCAGCTATCGACCGCGTCATTGAGGCATTGAAGAAGAAGGAGAAGGAAGAACGGCTGGCACGCGAGGAAGCCGAGGCTGAGCAGGCTATCCGCAATCAAGGAGGTGGCAACCTTACCCCCAATCGTCCAACCACTACACCTGCCAACAACCAACAGTCGGGCCTTTGGTACTTCTACAACCCCCAGGCCGTCAGTCAGGGTAAGCAGGCTTTCGAACGTCAGTGGGGCAAGCGTGAGAACGTGGATAACTGGCAGCGCATCAACCGTACGGTGGTGAAGCTGGACGAGTTGCCTGGCGATGACGATGGTGGTGGAGAGCAGACAGACTCTGTGGCAACCGACGCCGTGACGCCTGCTGCTGAGGCTGCTGTCGATACCACCGCTAACGACCCGCATAACCGTGAGTACTATCTGGCACAGATACCCTTTACCGAGGAACAGCTGGAGGCCAGTAACGCATTGCTCATGGAAGCCCTGATGAACGGTGGTGTCATCTTCAAGGATAAGCTGGACAACCTGCGCAAGTGCGAGCAGTATCTGACGAGGCTGACCAACACCTTCCAGGACTACAGCCGTAACGACGAGGCGCTCTACCATCTCTTTTTGCTGTATTCGCGACAGGGTAGGGCACTGGAGGCACAGCGCTGCCTGGAGCAGATGAAGCAACGCTTCCCGAAGAGCCAGTGGACCACGCTGCTTTGCGACCCCTACTTTGTGGAGAATGCGAAGTTTGGCGTACACATAGAAGACTCGCTTTACGCTGCCACCTACGACGCCTTCCGTGCCGACCGCATCGAGGAGGTGAAAGCCAACGCCCGTTTGTCTGCCCAGCGTTTCCCACAGGGTGCTCACCGTCCGAAGTTCATCTTCATCGAGGGACTGACGCTACTGAACGACGGACAGGCTGACAGCTGTCTGGCACGCATGAAGACGGTGGTTGACCAGTACCCTGATAGTGAGGTGAGCTCCATTGCCGGTATGATTGTACGAGGTGTGCAGGAGGGCCGCAGGTTGCATGGAGGACATTTTGATATGGCTGACGTGTGGAACCGTCGCGATGCTGTCATGAACGACCGCGACTCGACAGCCGTTGATACGCTGAGCACGGAACGTAACACGCGCTTCAACTTCGTGCTGGCTTACAGGCCTGACTCCATCAACGGCAACCAGCTACTCTACGAGCTGGCACGCTATAACTTCACCAACTACCTGGTGCGCAACTTCGAGATTGAGGTGGAAAACGGCGAAGGCATCAGCCGCTTGATTGTTCACGGCTTCCTCAGCTATGACGAGGTGCGCCAGTACGTACGGATGCTCTACAGCGACCAGCAGATGAAGGACAGACTACAGGGCTGCCGCCACTTGATGATCAGTGACGAGAACCTGCAGAAGCTGGGCACGTCGTTCAGTTATAACGACTACGACGAGTTCTTCGAGCGCGAGCTGGCTCCGCTCGACATCAGCAACCAGCAACTGCTGGGCGACCCTGAGACGATTATTGAGAATACTGAACCAGACGATTCCGATGACTCTGACGATTCAGAATATTCTGATGACTCCGACCCTACAGGAAACGGCGAAATAGATTTTGACGAAGACTTTTATCGTTAACTGATAATTGAGAATTGATAATTAAGAATTAATGACCAACGGATTGTTACTTTGGGCTGACGACGAGATGGAACTGCTCCGTCCCCACCTGCTCTTTCTGGAAAAGAAAGGCTATGAAGTGATAACGGTTACCAATGGCCCTGATGCCATTGAACAGTGTCGGCAGCACACCTTCGACCTCGTGCTGCTTGACGAGATGATGCCTGGCCTCTCAGGACTTGAAACGCTACAGCGCATCAAGGAGATTAATCCTGCGGTGCCAGTGGTGATGGTCACCAAGAGCGAGGAGGAAGACATTATGAACCAGGCCATCGGACGTAAGATTGCCGACTATCTCATCAAGCCGGTGAACCCCAACCAGATTCTGCTGACGCTGAAGAAGAACATCCACCGCAAGGAACTGGTGACAGAGGAGACTCAGAGCGGCTATCAGCAGCAGTTCCAGCAGATTGCCATGCAGATCATGGACTGTCGCACGTGGGACGACTGGACCAGCATCTATCGGAAGCTGGTACACTGGGAACTCGAGCTCAGTGCCACCGACTCTGCCATGACGGAGATGCTGCAGATGCAGAAGGAAGAGGCTAACCTCGGCTTTGCCAAGTTCGTGAAGAAGAACTATTTGGAGTGGTTAGTGGGGAAGGCTGAAAAGCCACTATTGTCGCCTGAGGTCTTCAAGACGAACGTGTTTCCACGTCTGAACGAAGGGGAGAAGGTGTTCATGGTGGTCTTCGACAATTTCCGCTACGACCAGTGGAAGACGCTGGAGCGTGAGTTGGGCGACCTGTTTGAGATTGACGAACAGCTCTACTGCAGCATCCTGCCCACCGCCACGCAATATGCTCGCAACGCCATCTTCTCAGGACTCATGCCCGACCAGATTGCCCGTATGTTCCCTGACCTGTGGGTTGATGAGGACGAAGAGGAGGGCAAGAACCTCAACGAGGCGCCGCTTATCCAAACGCAGCTGGACCGCTATCGTCGGCACAATACCTTCTCGTATCATAAAATCAATACCTCGGCAGAGGCGGAGCGCTTCCTGCAGCAGTTGAATACACTCGACAAGAACGACCTGAACGTGGTGGTGTTCAACTTCATTGACATGCTCTCGCATGCCCGTACAGAGTCGAAGATGGTTCGCGAACTCGCCAATAATGAGTCGGCCTATCGCAGCATCACCCTCTCGTGGTTCCGCCATTCCGTGGTCAGCGACCTGTTCCGTCAGCTGGCACAGAGCAACTATCGCGTCATCATCACCACTGACCACGGCTCCATACGCTGCACCAAGCCCATCAAGATTATTGGGGACCGCAATACTAACACCAACCTGCGCTACAAGTTGGGTAAGAACCTCAGCTATGAGTCGAAGGACCTCTTCGTCATCAAAGAGCCGCAGAAAGCCAATCTGCCGGCTCCCAACCTCTCTACGAGCTATGTCTTTGCTACGGGCGATGACTTCTTCGCCTATCCCAATAATTACAATTACTACGTCAGCTACTACAAGGACACCTTCCAGCACGGAGGCATCTCCTTGGAGGAAATGATGATACCGTTAGTCACAATGAAAAGCAGAAAACGATGAAAACAATAACCATTCAGAGTTTAGAGACCATCCGTGAGGCTGCCCGCGAGTTTGTCAGCCAGATAGGCGACCGTCGTGTCTTCGCCTTCTACGGAAAGATGGGGGCTGGCAAGACCACCTTCGTCAAGGCCATTTGTGAGGAGCTGGGTGTCGATGATGTCATCACCAGCCCCACCTTCGCCATCGTCAATGAGTATGCGGCCCCCCTGTCGTCCCCCGCGGGGGACACTATCTACCACTTCGACTTCTACCGCATCAAGAAGCTCGAGGAGGTGTATGACATGGGCTATGAGGAATACTTTTACTCAGGCAGCCTCTGTTTCATTGAGTGGCCTGAGCTCATCGAGTCTCTCTTGCCTGACGATGCCGTCCGTGTCAGCATTGAGGAACAGCCCGACGGCACACGTCTTGTCAAGTGCGAATAAAAACTAAATACATAAACAATACAAACAACATGAAGAAAAGTCATTTACTATTAGCCATTACACTACTGTTTTCAGTATGTGGCCATCTGAAGGCACAGACGGCCGACCCGTTCTTTGACCAGTGTACTTTCGAGAAGTTCGTAGAGCTTCTGAAGAACCCAAGTGGGGAAGAGGCTGAGAACTGCGGACTGTCTCTGATTTACACCTATGAGATTGAGCAAAGTGAAGATGACGAGGTTGGTGGCAGCTCCACCGTGTATGGCTGGGGCATAGAGAAAGGCCGGAAACTGGAATACGGCTACGAACTGAAATGCACGTCACCCCATGCTTGCTATTTCTATTATCAGGCGGACACCTCCCTGCAGGCTGCCATGTGTTTCAAGGACAAAGCCGATGCCGACCGTTTCTTTGAGAAGGCACTACAGTACGGACTTGTCGTGATGGGGAACAGCTACCACATTGCTGACGAGAAGCTTCCCAACGGCACCGTGACGGTCGATTCCTTCCGCGATTACAATATCATGGCAGAAATCACGAAGCCTGCGAACGACAACGAATTCCATGCGGGCTTCTATGTAATCAGCATTTACTTCTTTGCTTAATGAATCAGCGGGATAAAGAAAGGCTCCTCACGAAGAGTGGGGAGCCTTTCTTCTGTTCTTGCTGCGATGATTACAGCAGCGCCTTGAACTTCTCGTCGAGAATAGTCTTTGATACGGCACCTACTACCTTATCGACGACTTCACCGTCCTTGAAGAAGATGATGGTGGGGATGTTACGGATACCAAAGTCTGCTGCGATGTCTTCGTTCTCCTCGACATCACACTTTCCGACCGTGATCTTTCCGTCGTACTCCTTGGCGAGTTCGCTGATGACGGGGCCAATCATGCGGCAGGGACCGCACCATGTTGCCCAGAAATCGATTACTAACGGCTGCTGGCCGCTCTTCAGACTCTCGAAATTCTCATTGTTAATCTGTACTTCCATAATTCTAAATGTTTAATCTTTAATGTATAATGTTTAATTTATGTGATATTCAATTCCTTCTGTCTGCTCGATGAAACTGAGCAGGGAACTGCGTACGTCAATCTTCTTGGAACGACTTTGCAGCAGAATGTTGTTCTTGCCTTGGGCATCGTGTAGCTGGAAGAAGAGTGCGGTTTTGCCTGGACAGTCTTCAAGCACACCATTGAGCTCGTTGACAATCTGATCGTTGAGCATCTCTGTGGTCAAGGAGATGGTGATATGGTCGATGGCGTTTTCCTTGACCGTCTGCAGGTACTCAATCTTCTGGATGCGCAGCTCTAGCTGGTCGCTGTTTTGCCAGCGTGGCACCATCTTGCCCGTGATGTAGATGGGGGCACCCTCTCGGAACCAGCCGCTCCAACGTCCCCATTCCTCACCGAAGAGTGCGAGTTCTCCTGAGCCCTTGAAGTCCTCGATGGTGATGAATCCACAGGGCTTACCCGTTTTGGTCATCTTTGGCTGGACAGCGGTAACGATGCCTCCCACCTTGATTTCCTCGCGGTCGTTGATTGTCTGTACGTTTGCCAGTTCGTCGCAGCGGGTGTTGCACAGGTGGTCTAAGATGATACGGAACTCGTCGAGCGGGTGGGCAGAAAGGTAGATGCCCACCAGTTCGCGCTCTTTGTTAAGACGCTCGATGTCGCTCCAAGGCTCACCCTTGGGAATGGGGGGCGTGGCAATCTCTACAGCGTTGTCGCCTCCAAAGAGCGAATTACGCATCTGCTGCTGCTCCAGCTGGAAGTTCTGGCCGTAGCGCATGAGCGTGTCGAGGAACGTCTCACCCTTGGCGTTCGTGGCAAAGAAATCCTCACGTCTGATGCCGAAGCTGTCGAAGCCTCCGCTGAGCGCCAGACTTTCCAGTGCCTTGCGGTTCACGTTGCTGAGGTTGACACGTTCAATGAAGTTGAAGATGGACTTGTAGGGACCGTTCTTCTCGCGTTCGTTGATGATGGCCTCTGCTACGGCATCGCCCATGCCCTTGATGGCTGCCAGGCCGAAGCGTATCTCGCCATGATGGTTCA
>CAMVQS010000081.1 GCA_947169685.1 uncultured Prevotella sp.
ATCTGTAATATCTGTTTCATGGGTGCAAAGGTACGACAAAAATCCCGAACAGCCACAGACTATGCGGGACGATAATGTCACTTTTCGGGACTATGCCGTCCCAAGTACCAAAAATCCATTTTGAGAGACCCGCTCAGAGCACTCGGAGGCACGATTGTAATCATTACAGAGCCGCCGTGAGCATCTGGTTGTCCGTCTCGAAAGCATGCAGTCGGTCGTCAATCTGCTGCGTCACGCCATCGTGGTTAGCGTTCGTCAAAAACGTATCTATTCTGCATCATATATTATGCGTAAATCCGCGTAATCCGTTTTTATACACTATATATTGTGCACAAAGGTATAAAAAATATTTTATTCTGCCAAACAATTTTCCAAAAAAATAAGCGAGCCGTGAGGCCCGCTTATATATTATTAAATAGGTGTGAGACGGTTTAGTTGAAGAAGTACTTCACGCCCACCTGCAGCTGCCAGCACTGTCCGTAAGCGTGGTTGTAGTCCCACGTCTGGGTGATGGGGGTGCCGTCAGAGTTGGTGTTCATAGAGAAGATGGGAATGGCGCCCTTCTTCACGTCGGCGATGTTGGTGCAACGCAACAGCTTACCACCGTTGGCTGAGTTGGTCATGTTCTTGGCTACGCCCCAGCGTGAGCTGAACAGGTTGCCGATGTTCTGGAAGTCGGCAGAGAGCTGCAGCTTGTGAGTGGTGCTACCAATCTTCAGGTCAAAGTCATGAGCCCACTTGAAGTCGAAGCGGTGTACCCAAGGTGCACGTGCACTGTAAGCCTGAGCATACTCGCCCTTGTGGTTCTTCAGGTAGTCGTCCTGCTCTACGAAGTTCCAGAATGCAATGCGGTCAGCATCGGTAGCGAACTTGATTTCGCTGTCATCGTGCGGGATATACATCAGGTCGTATGCCATACCGTCACCGTTCATGTCGGTGCCGTAGAAATAGCTGTAGCCACTGGGTGAGTAACCTGTGTAGAACAGTGAGAAGTGCTCCTTGCCGTACTTGTAGCTGACATTGGCAATGACACGGTCAGGAATGACGTAAGTAGAGTTCTGTACATCGGGGAACTTCGGACCGTTGATGGTGTACATGGCCTGGAACACTGAAGAAGCGTTAGAACCAACCATACCGCTGACTTCCTTCATGACGGTGTGTGTGTAGGCTGCCATCAGGCGCAGGTCCTTGATGGGCTCTGCGTTCAGGGTGATGTTGGCAGTCCAACCGTAACCCTTCGAGGTGTTGGTCAGCACGTAGGCAGACGCCTTGTTAACGCGGTAGTCAGAGGGATAGAGCAGACGGTCGTCGGCTCCAGCCATGTGTGCCCATGACGAGCAGTCGCCCTTGATGTTATAGTCATCGAGCATGATGTCATGAATCTTCTTCGTATAGGTGAACTCACCGGTCAGAGACAGCGGGAAGCTGGTCGGCAAGTTATAGTCGATGGCCAAGCTGGTCTTCCATACCTGTGGCATCTTGAACTTGGGATCAACGGCAGCAATCTGGCTGGGAACAGCACCTGTCTCAGGGGTAATGGTAGCGGTAGCCTGAGGATCGGTAGCGCAGATGATGTCGCGCATTCTGTCCATGTCAGTTACCATGCCTCCTGCGAATGCCTGCATGACAGCGAGGTTACCGTCGGTCTTGTTCTTGGTGTTGTACTGATACTGCGTCATACCAGAGTTGGTCGGCATGTTGGTAAAGAACACCAGAGGAATACGGCCTGCGAAGAGACCCGTACCTCCACGAAGCTTCAGCGACTTGTCGCCAAAGACGTCCCAAGAGAAGCCGACACGCGGAGAAATCTGCAGGTTGCCATCGGGCCACTTGCCTGTGTCAATGTGACGTCCCTCGTAGTCGAGGTTATAGATGGCCTTGTTGGTCATCAGGTCGTCGTTGTTGAAGAGAATCTCGTCGAAGCGGATACCATAGCTGAGCTTGAAGTTCTTGGTGATGTTCCACTCGTCCTGAATGTATGCACCCAGCTGGTTGAACGAGACCTGTACCTTTGGATCGGTATTGCCGTTGTAACCCCATGTGAGTGCCACGCCCTCGGGAGCTGCACCGTTGAGGAAGTCATCGAGTGAGCTGTAGCTGTAGTAGCCGGCACCGTTACGCATATAGGCGTTGTAGGCAATCTGGTGCTCGAAGTTCAGACCTGCGGTCAACTTGTGGTTACCCAGATAGAAGGTGGCGTTGTCCGTGATGGTGGTCACCTTGTTCTGTACGCGGTTCTTCCATGTGAAGAGCTCATAACCCAGCGTGATATAAGGCTCTGGGGTTCCTGTCGAACTTGTGGTCAGGATTTCCACCATGGGGAAGGGCTCTGAGTCACTGTCGCGGACATCGTCAATGTTCGAGTAGGTGAAGAGCAGCTGATTAGAGAACCAGTCTCCGAAGCGGCTGTTGAGGTCGGCAGAAATGGTGGTGATCTTGTTCTTCTGGTTGTACATAGACTTTGAGAAGATCATGGAGTAGTACGAGTTACGGTTCTGCACGCCATAGGTGAAGTTGTGGCCTACGTCGTTAGATGTTGCAGAGGGTGCGTTCCAGCGTGAGTTCTCCGTGTGGTTGAAACGAACGGCCAGCTTGTGGGCTGTGTTGATGTTCCAGTCCAGACGTGCCAAATACTTGGTGTTACCCTCGTCGGCAGGGAAGTCAGTGTAGGAACCCGGATCGTAGTTGTACTTGCTGATCAGGAAGTTGCGTACGGTCTCCATGTCGGAAGCCTTGACGCGAGAGATGTTCATCTTCTGGTCGCCGACACCGTCGTCAGATACACGCCAGCGGTTAGCCGTAGCAGGGATTTCTGCACGCTCAAAGTTGGCGAAGAAGAACAGCTTATCCTTGATGATCGGGCCGCCCAGCGTGAAGCCGTAGGTTGTCTTACGGTCTGTTCCCGGGTCTGACATGGTCAGGTTATCTACGCGGTTGCCATGCATGTTCTCGTTGGTGTGATAGATGTAGGCTGTACCACGGAAGGTGTTGGTACCCGACTTGGTAACAGCGTTGATACCACCGCCGATGAAGTTGGTCTGGCGAACATCGTAAGGAGCAATCACCACCTGAACCTCCTCGATAGCATCCATAGACACTGGCGTACCGCCACCAGGAAGGCTTGACGACAGACCGAAGTTGTTGTTCATGTTTGCACCGTCGAGGGTGAAGTTGGTCGAACGTCCGTCACCACCTGCGAAGCCCATTCCGTTAGCATACGGAGAGAGGCGTGCCACGTCCGAGATAGAACGGTTGATCGTAGGCAGCTCCATCATCGTTAGGTTGTTGATGTTGGTGGAAGCGCCCGTCTTCTCGGCGGCAAACTTCGAACCACGTCCGATGACAACCACCTCGGCAATCTCGTTGGCATCTTCCGACAGCCATGCATCGAGGTTGTAGGTTTCACCCAGCTCAAGGTTGATGTCCGTGAACTGCTTGGTCTGATAGCCAATGTAGGAAACGGTGATAGAATAAGGACCGCCGGTACGCATACCCTGAATGGTAAAACGACCGTCAATGTTGGTCACTGCAGCGTAACGCGTTCCTGACGGCGTATGCACTGCCTGAATCGATGCACCGATGATTTCTTCATTGGTGTCGGTTGCCGTAACCTTACCGGCCAATGACGCGGTGGTTACCTGAGCGATGATGCTTACAGAGAAGGTGAGCATCAGGGCAAAAAGCAAGAAAATTCTTTTCTGCATAATATTAGCGTTTTGATAATTGTTAATTTGGGAGCAAAGATAAATAAAAAAATTCACAATAACGTTAAAAATACCATGAAATTTTTTATTTGTATAAAAAAAGGGGGAATCATACCCCCTTTTGACGTGTTCCCATGCGTGCTTCGACGACGTTTACCACATAGTCTGCCAACTTCTCGCACTCCCCAATGACGTCCATATACATCGTACCGATGGCGTAGGTGTAGGCATGTCTATTCACGTCGTTGATGTTCTGCGACTTCAACTGGTTGCGGTAGTTGTTGATCTCGTTCTCGATGTTGAACGAGCGGTTGACGTCGTTCTGCTCACGATAGCCGACCAGCGTCGAGTTCATCTGCGTCAGCGCCTCGTTGACCAGCTCCATCATCTGGTGCATGTGGTTATACTGCGACTCCGTGAAGTCCTCCTTACCCTTAAGACGGCGGTTCAGCGTACGGGCAATGTTGTAACAGGCGTCACCGATGCTCTCCAGCTCCGATATCTCACGCAGCATGGCACGCATCTTGGCCTTCGTCTCGTCCGACAGATGGGCATTGGAGACTTCGTTCAGGTATTTGGCAATCTCTATCTCCATATTATCCGAGATGCCTTCATACTTTTCGATGCGGGCAAAACCTTTGGCAAAAGCATTCTCGTCCTTCTCGTGTACCAGGTCACGTACCATGCCGAACATCTGCTGCATGCGCTCGGCGAAGGAGCGTATCTCCTTTTGCGCCTCGAGCACCGAGAGCTCGGGCGTCTTCATGATACCGCTGGTGATAAAGTACAGGCGGAAGTCCTCTTCGTCGTCCGTCTGCTTCGGCTGTATAACCCAGCAGACAAAGCGCTCAATCAGCGGCACGAACCCGATGAGCAACAGCGTGTTCAGGACGTTGAAGGTGGAGTGGAACGTAGCCAGCACAATGGCCGACTGGAAGGCAAAGCCAGAATCCTGCGGGCTCATGGCGGGGTCGAAGCCGACCATCTGACATATCAGGCCAAAGAACGGCTTGAGGAATATAAGTCCCCAGACAACACCCACCACATTGATGCTCAGGTGGGCAAAGGCGGCTCGTCGGGCTGACGTGTTGGCATTAAACGCCACGATGTTCGACGTGATGGTGGTCCCGATGTTCTCGCCCAGCACCAGCATGATGCCCTGGTCAATATGTAGCACACCCGTGGCACAGAGCATCATCGTGATGGCCATGATGGCAGCACTCGACTGTACGCAGAGCGTCAGCAGCGTTCCCATCAGCAAGAACAGAAACGAGTTCCAGAATGTCAGGTCGTTGAAATGGAAGAAGAAGGTCTTGATGGCGTCATACGTCTCCCCGTCTTCCATCAGCGACAGGCCGGTGTTCTTCAGCGTCATCAGTCCGAGGAAGAAGAACGCCACTCCGAAGAGGAAGTCGCCCACGATGCGCCGTTTCTTCATGTATATCAGGATGATGCCGAGGAACAACGCCGGATAGACAACAGCCGACATATTGACCGAGAACACCAGCGACATGATCCAGGCCGTCACCGTGGTACCGATGTGCGCACCCATGATGACCGCAATGGCCTGCATCAGCGTCAGCAGACCGGCATTCACAAACGATACCGTCATCAGCGTCGTTGCTGTCGAGCTTTGTACGGCGGCGGTGACGAACGTTCCCGTCAGCACACTCGTAAAGCGGTTGGTGGTCATGGTGCTGAGCGCATAACGCAACTGGGGACCTGCCATCTTCTGCAGGGCTTCGCTCATGGACTTCATACCGAACATCAGCAGGGCAAGCGAGCCCAAAAGCTTAAATATTACCCAAATCGACATTTTTATTTACGATTTACTATTTTCAATTTTTTTTCGTAACTTTGGCTTCGCCGAACTTACTCGGCACTCAGAAATGTTCAAATAAATTTGGCATTTCATTCGTTTTTTCGTAACTTTGCCCCCACTAAAACAATACGTCTATGGAACAGCAAGTCGAAATTCGTTGCAAAAATAACAAAAAAACTTTAAATGTCCGCATCGGAACGAATCTTTCTGAAATTTTTTCGCTCTCAGGGCTCGAAATGAAGTACGGCCCCATCAGCGCACGCGTAAATAATAAGGTGGAAGGAATGCACTTCCGCGTCTATAAACAGAAGGAAGTGGAGTTCCTCGACATGACATCCTCCAGCGGCTCAAGAGCCTATACGCGTTCGCTCTTCTTTGTACTCTGCAAAGCCGTACATGACCTCTACGAACAGTGTAAGGTAGCCATCGACATCCCCGTCAGCAACGGCTACTACGTCGATATCAATATCGGACACCCCGTCACCCTCGACGACGCTGGACGCATACGCCGACGCATGCAGGAAATCATCGACGCCGCCATGCCCATCCACCGTCACGAAACCACCACCGAGGAAGCCATCCGTATGTTCAGTATTCTGCATAACCGTTCAAAGGTCAAACTGTTGCAGAGTTCAGGGCAGCTCTACACCACGTACTACGACATCGACGGCTACATCGACTATTACTACGGTGCGCTGCTCACCAACACCTCACAGCTCTACCTCTTCGGGCTCGAGAAGTACTACGACGGACTGCTGCTGCGCATCCCCTCGACCACACACCCTGACGAGCTGGGTGAGTTTATCCATCAGGACAAGATGTTCAGCATCTTCAAGGAGCACCACCAGTGGCAGGAAATCCTCGGACTGCGCACCGTGGGCGACCTGAACGAAGCCATCAGCTCCGGCCATGCCGACCAGCTCATACAGGTCAGCGAAGCCCTGCAGGAGAAGAAGATAGCTCAGATAGCCGACGAGATAGCCCGCAGGAAGGGCGTCAGGATGGTGCTCATCGCAGGACCCTCCAGCAGCGGCAAGACTACCACTTGCAAGCGTCTCAGCGTACAGCTGGCCGTCAATAGCATAAAGCCCGTCAACATCTCGCTCGATGACTATTTTCTCGATCGTGACCAGACACCGCGCGACGAGTCGGGCGACTACGACTTCGAGCACCTGCATGCGCTGAACATCCCCCTGCTCAACCAGCAGATGAACGCCCTGTTCCGCGGTGAAGAGGTGGAGCTGCCACACTACAACTTCCACGAGGGACGTAGCGAGTGGAGCGGCAAGAAGATCCAGCTGCGGGAGAACGAGATACTCGTCGTGGAAGGCATCCATGCCCTCAACCCCGAACTGACGGCCGACATCCCCCAAGACCAGATATTCCGCGTCTATGCCTCGGCACTCACCACCATCCTGCTCGACAACCACAACTACATCCCCACAACTGACAACCGACTGCTGCGTCGCATCATCCGCGACCATAAGTACCGTGGAGTCTCTGCACAGGAAACCATCCGTCGCTGGCCCTCTGTCCGACGGGGCGAGAACCGCTGGATATTCCCCTTCCAGGAGAATGCCGATGCCATGTTCAACTCCGCCATGCTCTTCGAGCTTGCCGTCATCAAGGTACAGGCAGAGCCGTTGCTGGAGCAGGTGCCCGAGAACTGCGAGGAGTATGCCGAGGCTTACCGTCTGCGTAAGTTCCTGCGTTATATCAAGCCCATCCCCGACAACCAGATACCCCCCACCTCGCTCTTGCGTGAGTTCCTGGGAGGATCGTCGTTCAAGTACTAATAACACAAAGAGGGCAACCCATTAGGTTGCCCTCTTTGTTGCCGAGTGCCGCGAGCGGGACTCGAACCCGCACAGCCGTTTCGGGCCAAGGGATTTTAAGTCCCTCGTGTCTACCATTCCACCATCGCGGCTCGACTACGGGGTGCAAAATTACGCAATTTATTTGGAAGTACCAAAAAAATAATACATTTTTTCTAACCTAACCCCTACCTGCTATGCACCAGCAGATACCCGAAGGGACCTGTTGTAGTGGCAACGTATTGGGTGAGGTTGACATCGTCAGCCTCACCGTCTTGTATAACGCCGCGATTATTCATGTCGTAGTGCTTGCCGCAGCTGCTGCAGGTAGCAATGCCGCTGGTTGACATGGTGAGGCGGTAGCGGGGGTTGGTGTAGCTGCTATGACGTCGCACGCAGTTGGGGCATTGCAGGTCGTAGGCGGCAAAGCCTCCGTTAGGGGTGTCATTGAGCGTCTGGAAGCCCACGATGATACCGTTGTTCACGCCAATGACATAGTTCGTCTGCTGCTCAAGGGCGGTCTCTTTCTTCTGCGACGTGAGGCCTTGGTTGTTCGTGAAGTTCAGGTAGGTGACGCCACCGCTATGCGTTTCGCTGATCTGGCAGAACACGCCCCGCGACTGGGGGTTCATGGCCGTGGCAAGGGTCTCGTCGAGATAGTTCGCATTCTGATAGGCGAAGTAACAGGGCTGGCTGCTGTACTCGTTCTCGACGTTGCATGCCGAGAGCAGGAACAGGGCCGCCAGAAGAAGGGGAAGGGGTCTGTGCTTCATGCTCAACCTAACAGTTTCTTTTCTGCTGAGGAAACACGCTCAAAGTGGAAGTCGCTGAGCACGGCGTCCATCAGCGCCTGTATGCGGTCGTTGCACAGGTTGCCGATGCTGCCCTCGTGGGTGTGGTGTATCTGCTTGTTGGGCGTGAAATGGCCTGCCTCGATGTCGAGTCCCACCTGCTTGTAGGCATCGCGGAAGGGCGTACCCGAAGCTGCCAGACGGTTCACTTCCTCCACACTGAAGATGGGGTCGTACATCGTGTTGTCA
>CAMVQS010000082.1 GCA_947169685.1 uncultured Prevotella sp.
TACCTCGTCGCCAACCTTCAGGAACTCCTGAGCTGAACGGAGGTGCTGGCTCCACGACATTTCGCTGACGTGGATAAGACCCTCAACGCCGGGCTGTACCTCTACGAATGCACCGTAGTCAGCGATAACGACTACCTTACCCTTCACGTGGTCACCAACCTTCAGGTTAGCGTCAAGAGCTTCCCAAGGATGCGGAGTGAGCTGCTTCAGACCGAGGGCAATGCGCTTCTTCTCGTCGTCGAAGTCGAGGATAACGACATTGATCTTCTGGTCGAGTTCAACCACCTTGTGGGGATCGTCAACGCGGCCCCATGAGAGGTCTGTGATATGGATGAGTCCGTCAACACCGCCCAGGTCAACGAATACGCCGTAGCTGGTGATGTTCTTAACGATACCCTCGAGAATCTGACCCTTCTCCAGACGGCCGATGATCTCTTTCTTCTGTGCTTCGAGCTCAGCCTCGATGAGAGCCTTGTGCGAAACAACAACGTTGCGGAACTCCTGATTGATCTTCACAATCTTGAACTCCA
Organism: uncultured Prevotella sp.; assembly: GCA_947169685.1. GTDB lineage: Bacteria > Bacteroidota > Bacteroidia > Bacteroidales > Bacteroidaceae > Prevotella. The sequence goes on from CAMVQS010000082.1 coordinate 531, forward strand.
TGGTCTTGCCTACGAACTGGTCGTAGTCGCGTATGGGGTGAACGTCAATCTGGCTGCCGGGCAGGAATGCCTCGATGCCGAATACGTCAACAATCATACCACCCTTCGTGCGGCACTTGATGTAACCCTGAACAACTTCCTCGTTGTCGAGAGCTGCATTGACGCGATCCCAGCTCTTGCTGAGACGAGCCTTCTTGTGTGAAAGAATGAGCTGACCCTTCTTGTCCTCTGCATTCTCCACGTAAACCTCTACGACGTCGCCGGCCTTCAGGTCGGGGTTGTAGCGGAATTCGCTTGCGGGGATGATACCATCGCTCTTGTAACCGATGTTTACGACAACCTCTTTCTTGTCAACAGAGATCACCTTGCCGTCAACGACCTGGTGCTCGCTAACCTTGTTGAGGGTTTCGTCGTACGCCTTGTCAAGTTCTTCCTTGCTGACGTTTGCCACTGTGCCATTTTCGAACTCATCCCAGTTGAAGTCCTGTAATGGCTGGACGTTCTTTGTTAATTCTGACATAATTTTTTAAAGTGTTTAATAATTTAACAATGTTAGACTTTATGTTTATTAATAAAATCGTTCTGTCTTCACTTGAGCGGTAAACGGGACTCGAACCCGCGACCCTCGGCTTGGGAAGCCAATGCTCTACCAACTGAGCTATTACCGCGTGACTCGGTTCGCGCGCGTAACAAAGAAAGGAGTCAGGGAAGAATTCCGTAATCCCTAACTCCTTCACTGTTAGAAATGAGCCGATAGCCGGACTCGAACCGGCGACCCACGCATTACGAATGCGTTGCTCTACCAACTGAGCCATATCGGCCTACTCAATGAGCGCTTTTGCGTTAAGCGGCTGCAAAGGTATAAAAAAGTTGAGAGTTTAGAGTTTAGAGTGGAGAGTTTTCTTTCTTAATTATGTTTTTTTAACATTAAAATGCGCTTTAAGGAACTGCCCTGTCAAGCTGGCATTGCACTGGGCCACCTCTTCGGGTGTTCCACAGACTACCAGTTCGCCACCTCGGTCACCGCCGTCAGGTCCCAGGTCGATGACATAGTCGGCACACTTGATGATTTCCATGTTGTGCTCGATGATGAGCACGGAGTGACCTCGTTCTATGAGGGCGTCAAACGACTTCAACAGCCGCTTGATGTCGTGGAAATGCAGACCTGTTGTCGGCTCGTCGAAGATGAACAAGGTGGGCTCCTGCTTCTCCTGTCCAATGAAGTATGCCAACTTCACGCGCTGGTTCTCACCGCCTGACAAAGTTGAAGAGCTTTGTCCCAGCTTGATGTAGCCCAGTCCCACGTCCTCCAGCGTCTGAAGACGCTTGACGATGGAAGGTTGTTGGACAAAGAACTCGATGGCCTCCGAGATGGTCATGTTCAGCACGTCGTCAATATTCTTCCCATTGTAGCGCACGTCGAGGATGTCCTGCTTGAAACGATGTCCGTGACAGGCTTCGCACTCTAAGACGAGGTCGGCCATGAACTGCATCTCAACGGTAATGGTGCCGGCACCCTTACACTCATCGCAGCGTCCGCCGTCAGCGTTGAACGAGAAATACTGGCTGGTAAATCCCATCTGCTTGGACAGCGGCTGCTCAGCATAGAGGTCACGTATGGCATCGTAAGCCTTGACGTAGGTGGCTGGGTTTGAGCGTGTTGACTTTCCGATGGGGTTCTGGTCAACAAACTCTACGCGTTGTATGGCTTTTGTGTCGCCTTCCAATCCACGATATTCGCCTGGCGCATCGAAGGCTTCACCCATTCCGCGCTTCAGGGCAGGGTAGAGGATGCCCTTGATGAGCGATGACTTGCCGCTGCCGGAGACACCAGTCACCACCGTCAGCACGTTCAGGGGAATCTTCACGTCGATGCCTTTCAGGTTGTTCATGCGAGCTCCCTTGATGCCGATATACTGGTTCCAAGGACGTCGGCTCTGTGGAACGGGAATCTGCTCAAGGCCAGCGAGATAGGCAAGGGTGTGACTTCTTTCTAGTTTAGAGTTTAGAGTTGAGAGTTTGGAGTTTGCTCCACTAAACACAATCTCGCCTCCCAGTCGTCCTGCGTCAGGGCCAACATCGATGAGGTAGTCGGCAGCACGCATAATCTCTTCGTCGTGCTCCACCACCACGACGGTGTTGCCCAGCGCCTGTAGCTCCTTCAGTACATGGATGAGTCGGTTGGTGTCGCGTGAGTGCAATCCGATGCTCGGCTCATCTAATATATATAAGGAACCCACGAGCGACGATCCCAAAGATGTGGCGAGGTTGATACGTTGGCTCTCACCGCCACTGAGCGTGTTAGACATGCGGTTCAAGGTCAGGTAACCTAATCCTACGTCCAACAGGAACTGCAGGCGTGAATTGATTTCCGTCAGCAGGCGACGGCTTATTTGCTGTTCCTGTTCCGTCAGTTCCAGACGGTCGAACCATTCTTTCAGCCTGACGATGGGCATCTCCACGAGGTCGGAGATGCTGCGTCCGCCAATCTTCACGTAATTGGCTTCTTCCTTCAGTCGCGTGCCGTGACACTTGGGGCAGGTTGTCTTTCCACGATAGCGTGCCAACATCACACGGTATTGTATCTTGTACTGGTTCTCTCTGACCATTTGGAAGAACGCGTCAATGCTTACTTGTTCGTACTTGTCGCGCTTGCGGTCTGAGGGTAGTCCGTGCCACAGCCAGTCCTTCTGCTGTTGCGTCAGGTTCATGTAAGGCTCAAAGATGGGGAAGTCATCTTTTGCAGCACGACGGCAGAACTCCTCTTTCCACATACCCATTTTCTCTCCGCGCCAGCATACCACGCACCCGTCATAGACAGAGAGGGTGGTATTGGGGATGACCAGGTGCTCGTCGATGCCGATAATCTTGCCAAATCCCTGACACTCAGGACATGCGCCGACGGGCGAATTGAATGAGAACATTAAGTCTGAAGGCTCTTCGAATGTGATGCCGTCAGCCTCGAAACGTGTAGAGAAATCGTAGCAGATATTCGACGGCAGGAACATCAGCCGACACTCGCCATTGCCCTCATAGAAAGCGGTCTCTGCTGAATCAATGAGGCGCGAAATGCTGTCCTTGCTCTCATCTACCGACATTCTATCAATGACGAGGTAAATATCGGAGTACTCTGAATACTCAGAGTTCTCTAGAAAATCGTCTATCCTTTGAAAGTCGCCATTCACGAAGATGCGTGCGTAGCCTTGTAGCATCTCGGCCTTGAGCTGCTGTTGGAGCGTGCGTCCTTCCGAGATGTGCAGGGGTGCCATCACCACATATTTGGTACCTTTGGAGTACTGTTGTACGCAGTTGACGATGTCCTCTGTGGAGTGTTTCTTCACCTCCTGTCCGCTGATGGGCGAGTAGGTCCGTCCGATGCGTGCAAAGAGCAGTCGCAGGTATTCGTAAATCTCTGTTGAGGTGCCTACGGTGCTTCGCGGGTTGCGGGCAATGACTTTCTGCTCAATGGCGATGGCGGGTGGAATACCTTTGATGTAGTCGCACTCAGGCTTGTTCATGCGTCCCAGAAACTGACGGGCATAGCTTGACAGACTCTCCACGTAACGGCGTTGTCCCTCGGCATAGAGCGTATCGAAAGCCAGCGACGACTTACCGCTGCCCGACACACCGGTAATGACGATGAACTTGTCGCGTGGAATCTTGAGATCCACGTTCTTCAGGTTGTTAACCCGTGCACCTTTTATCTCTATGTATTCGCTCATGCTCAGGTTTCTTACAACTGTTGCAGGCGGGCAATGTACTTGCCCAGGATGTCGAACTCAATGTTGACGACGGTCCCCACGCAGATGTCACAGAAATTGGTGTGTTCGAAAGTGTAGGGGATGATGGCTACCTGGAACGTGTTGGAGGTAGGATTGCAGACGGTGAGCGACACGCCGTTGACGGTGACAGAGCCTTTGTCAACGGTGAAGTAGCCGCGCAGCGCCATATCGCGGTTTTCAGGATATTCGAAGGTGAAGTACCGGCTGCCGTCAGCATCGTCGATGGCTGTACAGCGTGCGGTCTCATCCACGTGTCCCTGTACGATGTGTCCGTCGAGTCGTCCGTTCATGAGCATCGAGCGCTCAACGTTTACTTTGTCGCCCACTTTCAGCAGTCCCAGGTTTGTACGGTCCAGAGTCTCCTTCATGGCTGTGACGGTGTAGTTGTTGTCCTCGATGCTGACCACGGTGAGGCATACGCCGTTATGGGCGACGCTCTGGTCAATCTTCAGTTCGTTCACGAAAGAGCAGGTGAGTGTAAAGTCAATATTCTCGCGGTCGTGCCGGATGGCTGTGACGGTAGCAAATTCTTCGATAATTCCAGAAAACATACTCTTAAATTTTAAACAAAAAAAGGAGGTCGTACCGATGATGTGATGAAAACTCCTATTTCTAAGATTTGAGTTCTTCCGTGTCTTTGTAATCCACCGGCATTGCTGCTGTCTTGCGACATGTGGCCCGCCATCAACTCGAGAAGTATCCTCGGTTTTCGATTTAATTTGATGAGTATCCCGATCTAACCGATACGACCTTTCTGTTTGCAAAGATACAAAAAAATTCTGATAGTTGCTCTTCTATCGTGCAGTTTTTAAATCTTTTTTGCTTCTGCCATATTTTCAGCTTCGTTTTACGCCTCTTTTTCCGCGTTCTTCTGTTCGCGGTACTTCGAAGGCGTGAGGCCTGTCTTGGTCTTGAAGGCATGAGTGAAAAGGACTGGGTCGTTGAATCCTGTGGCAGTGGCAATCTCCGAAATAGTCAGCTCGCTGTCGATGTCCAGCAGTTGCAGGGCTTTCTTCAGCCTGAAGTCGGTAATGAAGTCCCTGGGTGTCATGCCCGTATATTTCTCCATCTCGCTAAAGTAGCTTGAGCGGGGCAGCGTTGACTGTGCAATCATGTCTTCCACGCCCACCTCTGTATTGCTGTAGTGTTCCTCGAGCCATTTCATCTGCTTCTGCATGAACTCGTAGTCGTCACTGTCTTCGAAAGTGATTTGCTGTTCGCCTACCTGCAACTTGAGTTTACGCATCTTCTTCTTGGCCTTTTCCTGTTTCAGGTAGATGAGTGTAAGTATTCCGGCACTTAGCAGAATGATGTAGATCCAGACGGCTATTGGTGACAGCATCCAGAAGGGAGGAACCTTGATGTCGAGCGTGCGCATGTCAAAGTTCTCTGGTGACTCCAGCAGAAAGGCCTTGACCTTGAACTTATAAGTGCCTGTCGGCAAGTTGGAATAGCTGGCGGAACGTGTTTTGTCGGCATTCTTCCAGTCGGCGTCGTAGCCTTCCAGCATGTACTGGTAGTGTACGCGATGTTGTAGCTGGTAGTTGAGCGAGGCAAACCGTAACGTGAATTTGCTGCTGTGCTCAGGCAACTCCACAAAGTTGCTTTCAGGCACATAGTAGTCGTAGTAGCTGTCCTTGCGTGGAGTAATGATTTTGTCGTTCAGCATGAAGTCGGTAAAACGTAGCTTGAGTTGTGAGCCGATGCCGCTGGTTATCTCCTTGCGGTTGACGAAGTAGTAGCCGTCGATGGTGCCGAAGTAGATGTCGTCGTTAGGCATAGCGAAGGCTCCGCACTCGGAAATCATGGTATCGTCAACGCCGTCCTGTATGGTGAAGGTGCTGAAGATGCGCTGCTTGGTGTCGAACGAGCAGATCATGCGGTCGGTGGCAAACCACACATAGCCCTTGGAGTCGAACGTCAGACTCTTGATCTCCTCCGACGGCAGTCCGTCGATGCTGGTGAAGTTCTCGTACATCCAGTTGCCGTCCTCATCCTTGCCGATAGTGTGGCACAGTCCGCCTCCGTTGGTGCCAATCCACATGGAGCCTTTCTGGTCGCAGGCCATGCAGATGATGTCGTTGCTGCCCATCATGTAGTGGTGGTCCTTGCAGTTCTTCAGTATGCTGAGTGTAAACTTGTTGCCCTTGAACGACATCGAGAGCAGACCGTCTGTGGTACCTGCCCAAACGTTACCCTCCTTGTCGAGAGCGATGGTGCGTATCTTCAGGTAGGCATCCTTGGGGTATTTCGTCAGTCCGTTCTTGTTGTTCAGTATGCGATAGGTGCCGTTGGCCTGTGGCACGATGATGTTAATACCGCCGTCGTAGGTCGCCACCCAGATATTGCCATCGTTGTCCTCCACAGCGTAGTAGGCATTGTCGTTGCTCAGGCTGTTGGCGTTGCCCTCCTTGTGTTTGAAGAACGTGAGTCGGTAGCTGTTTCTGCTGGGCGTAATCTTGATGACGCCGTTACCCTTGGAACATATCCAGTAGTTGCCCTTACGGTCCTTGCTGATGCCGTAGATGCGTCCCAGCTGGTTGCCGTTAGCGTCTCCGTGCAAATCTGTGCGGCTACCGTCCTCGCTGAAGATGGCAAGGTCGCTGTTCTTATTGCCGATAAGCAGTTTCTTACGTTCCTTATCATAATAGATGGCACGTATCTCGTTGGTGAATCCGGCACCCTCAGGGAAGAGCTTTCTGCGTACAATGGTGTTTTTCAATATCTCCAACTTCTCCAGTCCGCGGCGGCTGGTCGATTCCCAGATGACACCGTCATGCAGTGGTTCGAAGGCGTGGACGGTGTTCGAGAGGTTCCAGGGGTTCGACGGGTCGTTGTGGAAATACTCTACCTCGTCCTTCTCGCGGTTGTAGTAGCCGAAGCCTCCGTGGTTCATGCTAATCCATACGGTGCCGTTGGCTTCCTTGAAGAAAGCGCCCTTGACATCGAACTGTGGCACCATGACCTGCTGTGTGAAGGTCTTGACATTTCCTGTCTTAGGATCAAGGCGTGATACACCCTGTGCATCCTGTGAGAACCAAATCAGGCCGTGGCTATCGACATAGAGTGAGGAGATGGCAGTTTCCAGCTGGGCAATGACCTTCGGCTCCTGTCCTGATGCGGTGCTGAACAGTTTTCCGGAACGAGTGCCTGCATAGATGATATATCCGTTTGAGAACAGGCAACTGATGTTTTCGTCCTCGGCCACACCTTTCTTTTCAATGTAGCCCTCAGTCATTTTCAGGCGGTGAATACCTTTGTCGGAACCTACCCAGAGGTCGTCCTTGTAGCCCTCGACGATGGTGTTTACTTTCAGGCCTCCTGTCTTGATGAGTTGAGCATTGACCTTGCCGTCTTCTATCTTCATGGCATAGATGCCCACATCTTCAATGATGGCATACACCCTACCTGCCGTGTTCACAAATAGGCGGTACTTAGTCTTGAAACGCTCATAGCCCTGAATGTCTTGAAAGGGGTTGATAATCCTGTCAGAATGGCGCTCCACTACAAACACGCGTCCATCATACATGCGCATCCAGATGTTCTGGCCCAGATCGGCATACAGGTCCATGATACGGTTGTGGAGTAGGGGAATACCACTGGTGTTGCCCGTCTGGTAATTATAGAAATGAAAGCCGTCGAAGCGTGAAAGACCGTTCCACGATGCAATCCACAGGTAGCCGTAGTTGTCCCTGATGATGTCGGAAATGGTATTGCTCGTCATACCCTCATCGGCTGAATAGTGCGACAAGGAGGCCTGTAGCTGTTGTCCTCTGATGGGCAGGCAACAGACAATCGAAATGACAATGGGGAATAGTCCTTTTGTGTTTAGGTTTAGCATGTATGTAGTTTTAGGTTAAAAGCCGCCTCCGGAAAAATCCGAAGACGGCATAACTCTTATTGCAAGTATCGATTACTCGCCCTTGATGGCTGCAACACCGGGGAGCACCTTACCCTCGATGGCCTCGAGCAGAGCACCACCACCAGTAGAGA
>CAMVQS010000083.1 GCA_947169685.1 uncultured Prevotella sp.
TCTTGGTGAATGTCTTGGCCATGTGGCCCCATCTCTTCAGCTTTGCAGCTTTACGATATTCAAATGCTCTTCCCATTGTATTTAATCTTTAATGTTTAATCTTTAATGTTAGCGAAGTTGAGCGCCAAGTTTAGCGGTCAACTGAGCGATGAGCTTCTGCATGATGGCGTCAATCTGCTTGTCGCCCATCGTCTTCTGCTCGTCCTGCAGGATGAAGTTCACGGCATACGACTTCTTGCCCTCGGGCAGGTTCTTGCCCTCATACACGTCGAACAGCTCCACACGCTTCAGCAGCTTGCGCTCTGTCTGACGGGCAATGTCCTCAATCTGGGCGAACTCCACGCTCTTGTCAACCAGCAACGCCAGGTCACGGCTCACAGCAGGATACTTCGAGATTTCCGTATAGAGCACCTTCTGCTTGCGGACAAGCTTCATCAGCGCTGTCCAGTTCAGCTCGGCATAATAGACGGGCTGGCTGACGTCGGCAGTCTTCAGGGTCTTCTTCGAGAGGATACCCATCTCACCCAGTTTCTTTCCGCCACGGTTCTCCAGAACAATAGCTGCAGAGAAGATGGGGTTGTCAGACTTCTTGCGGACAATCATGCCCGGCTCTGCACCGATACGACGCAGGATATTCTCCACGTGGGCAGACAACTCGTAGAACGTGCTGTCCTCGTTGGCGTGTGCCCATGAGCCTTCCACGCGCTTACCCGTAATCCAGAGTGCCATGTGGTTCTGCTCCTGATAAGCCTGCATGGGGTCATCGTCGTTCTGCTTCTCAGGCGAGAAGTAATACACGTTACCAAACTCGAAGAAACGCAGGTTGGCATTCTTGCGGTTTACGTTATGGCTGATGCTCTCCAAGCCACCGAACAGCAGCGTCTGACGCATCACGTTCAGGTCGCTACTGAGCGGATTCATAATTCTGACAAGGGCTGATAGGACATTTGTGTCCCCCTCGGGGGACGAGAGGGGGGCTTCATAGTAGGCACCCTTGGTCAGCGAGTTGTTCAGTATTTCGTTGAAGCCATCGCCCACCAGCTGCTCGCTCACCAGGTTCTGCAGCTTGTGCTTCTGGTCTTCGTCGCCCTTGATGACAAGGCTCGACTTCAGCTGCGTGGGAATCTCCACATTATTATATCCATAGATGCGCAGGATGTCCTCCACCACGTCGCATGGACGCTGCACATCCACGCGGTAGGCAGGAATCTCCAACTCCAGAGCCTCGGCAGTCTCGCTGAGCACCTTCATCTCTAATGACTGGCAGATGCTCTTAATCGTCTCAACAGGTATCTGCTTGCCAATGAGCGTATTGACATAGCTGTACTCCAGTTTCACTACAGGGTTCTGCATGGGCTCCGGATAGACGTCGTTAATCTCCATCGACACCTTACCGCCAGCCAGTTCCTGACACAACAGGGCAGCCTGCTTCAGGGCGTAGATGACGCCATTGGGGTCGATGCCGCGCTCGAAACGGAACGAAGCATCTGTGCTCAGTCCGTGACGACGGGCACTCTTACGAATCCATGTGGGATGGAAGTAAGCCGACTCCAGCACCACGTTCTTTGTAGTCTCGTAGGTGCCACTACCCTTTCCGCCGAACACGCCGGCAATACACATCGGGTCTTCGGCGTTGCAGATGGCGAGGTCGCGGTCAGAGAGCTTGTGCTCCTCACCGTCGAGCGTCACGAAGGGCGTACCCTCGGGCATAGTCTTCACCACAATCTTGTGGCCCTTCACCATGTCGGCATCAAAAGTATGCAGAGGCTGGCCATAAGCCATCATCACGTAGTTCGTGATATCCACAATATTATTAATAGGACGCAGACCAACGGTCGTCAGCTTATTCTTCAGCCAGTCGGGGCTCTCCTTCACCTCGCAGTCCGTCACGCTCACGCAGGCATAGCGCTTGCAAGCCTCCGTGTTCACAATCTCCACGTCGATGGGCAGGTCGTGGTTATCCACCTTGAAGTCCTCATCCGACGGGCGGTGCAGGCTGGTCTCGTAGCCGTTCTGCTTCAGCCAGGCATACAAGTCACGGGCAACACCCCAGTGGCTCAGCGCGTCGGCACGGTTCGCCGTGATATCCACCTCGATGAGCCAGTCGCTCTCCAGGTGGTAGTACTCTGCAGCAGGCGTGCCCACCACAGCGTCCTCAGGCAACACGATGATACCGTCGTGGCTGGTGCCGATACCAATCTCGTCCTCGGCACAGATCATGCCACACGACTCCACACCGCGCAGCTTCGACTTCTTAATCACAAACTCCTTGTCACCGTCGTACAGCACGCAACCCAGATCGGCCACAATCACCTTCTGGCCTGCTGCCACGTTCGGTGCACCGCAGACAATCTGCGACGGCTCCTCGCGGCCCAGGTCAACCGTCGTCACGTGCAGGTGGTCGCTGTCCGGGTGCATCTCGCACGTCAGCACCTTACCGACGTACAGCCCCTTCAGACCGCCCTTAATGCTCTGCACTTCCTCGAGTGCATCCACTTCAAGTCCCGTCGATGTCAGCGCGTCGCACACCTCCTGCGGTGTCAGCGTGAAATCAACGTACTCTTTCAACCATTTATAGGATATATTCATTGCAATGTTATTTGATATCTTCTGAAATCGGGTGCAAAGATACGAATAAGTGAGAAGAAAACCAAAAGTTTTTTGAGTTTTCTCGAGCGAAAGTATCTAAGAGACAAAGTCTCAAAGGTAGTGAAAACCGAGCGAAATACCAAAGGAAAACTTGTTTTTCTTTGTATTTCCGAGCTTCAGGTGGCGACTCTCCGTGTCGGAGGTGCCGACTTTCCATCACGAAGAACGCCACTTTCCATGCTGTTGACTATAGTCGGCAAAACTGTTGACTATAGTCGGAAGAACTGCTGACTATAGTCGGAAGGTCTGCTGACTATAGTCGGAAGATAGGAAAGTCGGCACTTTCGTGACGAAGAAACGGCACCTCTCGCTCGGAGAAGTGCCGTCTTTATGCTAAAGAGGTGGCGTTTTATTATTTAATAATAACCTTTATACCATTCCGGATATACACACCCTTCTGCGTGGGCTTGCCCTGCAGCTTCCGGCCGTCGAGCGTGTAGAACTGGCTTGTGCCTGTCGTCTGCTCCAGTGGGCGGACGCCAGTGTCGTCAGGTGTCAGCGCTACGATGTCTTTGAATCCACTCCAAGGCTCTGCAGCCTTATAGGCATCGACGGAAGCTGCCGGCACGTGCAGCGTGACGTTGCCAATAGGAGTATATCCAAAAGAACTGCTGGTGGTCTTGGGAAGAGCCTCAGCAAGGCAGTACAGGTCTTGCAGCGCATCCAAGCCACTTAAGCCCCACCCCTTGATGGACGATACGCTGGCGGGTATGGTGAGTGAGGTTATGCTTTCGCAGTTTTCAAAAGCACCATTGCCAATGGACGTCACCGTATTGGGGATGATGGTGTTTTTGCACGCTATAACCAACTCATTCACCGCCGTCCAGACAATGGCATTGCAGTTGTCGCGCGAATCGTATGTCGTGTTGCCTTCCTCCACCTTGATGAGCGCCAGATTGTAGCAGTAAGCAAATGCAGAAGCATAGATATTTATCACACTTGCCGGAATCGTTATTGCAGTCAAACCCGTACAACTTTGGAATGCGCTGGAATAAATGATACTTAAACCTTCGGGCAACTTCACCGAAGTCAAGCCTGTGCAGCAATGGAATGCTTCCTGCTCGATGCCTGTCACAGGATAGGTCTTACCCTCGTAGGTGACGGACGACGGGATGACCAGATCACCGGTATATCTGTCTGGATAGTCGGTAGAAAGGGAGCCGCGGTAGGTGACATGCAGCTCCACATCTTCATTACCATAATAAAAATTGTAATAGATGGTTTTGCCGTCACTGTTCGCAACCTCGATATCGTAGGCGAAGGTGGGAATACTGATTATGCTCATGAGCGCAATCAACAAATAGGTAAATCTTTGTTTCATAGTCGTAAAAGTTTTAAATGTTATTGTTCTGTTTAGATATAGCACAAAAAAAACGTGGACAATTACTTCGTCTACGTTATTCGAGGTATCGCCAAACACCATTGCACCATATCCGAGTAAAAGCCCACGCCATCGGCGTGAGCATCCTTGCTTTTACTCTTGGTGCTCTTTCGATTTTGGCGATTTCGGAAAGAACAAGATTCAAGCGGACGCTTCAGTCATATGTCCTTAATTATATTTATCTCAGCCCATAGGCATTTCGGTTTTTAGAGTTCAACAATATTTCTGTTGGCAAAGATAATGAATTATCCTCAAAGAACAAAATAATTCCCCATTTTTTGAAGATGATAACATCCCCCGTCATTCTTGGAAAACCATTATTCAGGTCATCCGTCAGCATCCTGACAGCTATTGCAACTACCCAGGGTGTCACCTCCCGCATGGGACACGATCCTATCAGCCTCTAACAAAAAGAAAGCCTGCTTCCGACGTGGAAGCAGGCTTCTTTCCATACATTTTATTATATTATTACAGGATGGTCTTGACGGCCTCGAGCATGCCCTTGTTCTGAATGAGGTCGAGGTACTGCTTAACGAGGGCATTGAGACCGGCTACCTTATTGAGATCCTCCTGCCAGATGAACTCGGCAGCGAGTACACCGTCGGCAACCTTCTGCGTATCGCCAGTTGCCCAGAGCTGCTTGAGCAGGTCCATGATCTTCTGGTCGTCGTTGGGAACAATCTCCACACCGTCGGCACGCTTGCCTCCCTTGTAGTAGGTGATGATGGCTGCGAGACCGAACACAAGTCCCTTGGGCAGTTCGCCCTTGCGCTCCAGATAAGTCTTCAGACCGGGCAGGTCGCGGGTCTGGAACTTCGGGAACGAGTTGAGCATGATGCTGGTTACCTGATGGTCAACGAACGGGTTGTCGAAGCGCTCGAGCACGTCGCCGGCAAACTTCTCCAGCTCGTCCATCGGCAGGTCGAGGGTCTGCATGAGCTCGTCGAACTGTACCTTATGGATGTACTTACCGATAACCTCGTGCTGGCAGGCGTCGCGTACGATGTTGACGCCGCTGAGGAATGCTACGGGCGAGAGTACGGTGTGCGGGCCATTAAGTAGCGTCACCTTACGCTTGTGGTAGGGCTCCTCGGAGGGAACGAACAGAACGTGCAAGCCGGCCTTGTCAGCAGGGAACTCCTTCTCGACTTCCTTCGGAGCCTCGATGACCCAAAGGTGGAACGTCTCAGCCTGTACGACGAGGTTGTCGCGGTAGCTGATCTTCTCCTGAATCTCGGCAATCTCCTTGCGGGGGAAGCCCGGCACGATGCGGTCAACGAGTGTGGCATATACGCCGCAAGCCTCCTCGAACCACTTCTTGAAGCCCTCACCCAGCTGCCAGAGTTCGATGTATTTGTAGATGCACTCCTTGAGCACGTGTCCGTTCAGGAAGATGAGCTCGCAGGGGAAGATGATGAGTCCCTTCGTGGGGTCGCCGTTGAAGGTCTGATAGCGGCGGTAGAGCAGCTGCACCAGCTTGCCGGGATAGCTGCTGGCGGGAGCATCGTCTAGCTTGCAGGCGGGGTCGAAAGCGATACCTGCCTCGGTGGTGTTGGAGATGACGAAACGAATCTCAGGCTGGTCGGCCAGTGCCATGAAGGCAGCATTCTGCGTGTAGGGGTTCAGACAGCGGCTGATGACATCGATACGCTCCAGGGTATTGACGGGCTTGCCGTTCTCACGTCCCTGCAAGTTCACATGGTAGAGGCAGTCCTGTGCATTGAGCCAGTCAGCCATACCTTTCTCGATGGGCTGTACGACAACGACAGAGCCGTTGAAGTCGGTCTTCTGGTCCATATTCCAGATAATCCAATCAACGAACGCACGGAGGAAATTACCTTCTCCGAACTGAATCACTTTCTCGGGCATCACGCTCTTTGGCGCGAACTGTTTGTTTAACGGTTTCATTGTTTTGCAAATGTTTTAATTGTTTGTTTCCTAATTGTGATGCAAAGATAGATATAAAAAATCAGAGCGCCAAATTATGACGCTCTGAACTCTCTAAAATCTGCGTAAAGGTTTGCGGATATTATCTTGCCGAGACATATTTGTGTAATGTCTGGCGAACAGCACCGTTGCCGGCATACAACTCCTTCACCATTCCCTCAATCTGCTCGCCCAGACCTGCCTCATAGAGGTCGAGGCCGAAGACATCCTTGCGGCTGTAGAGCTGACGCAGCGGACTCCAGTCCTGATCGGGCTTGCCAATCTCGAGCGGAGCAACGATGGCCTGCAGTTCCTCGAGCATGGGGTCAGGTGAACAGTCGAACGGTGTGCCGTCGTCCTTGATACCCTTCAGGTAGCGGGCGTAGCCTGCCAGCGTGAGAGGGATGAGCACCAGATTTGACTTGTCGAGGCCGCGTGCCACGTACTTCTTCAGCGTCTCACCGAAGCGGATGGGCAGCTTCTGCGAGGTATCCATCGCGATGCGCTGCGGAGCGTCGGGCATGAAGGGGTTGGGCAGACGACGGTTGATGACGGCACCGATGAACTCGTAGGGGTTCAGCACGCCCGGGTCAACGACAACGGGCATCGCCTCCATGTAGCCAATCTTCTGGATGAACGCACGCAGGTCCTCGTCCTTCATCTCAGCCGAGATGAGCGTGTAACCGAGCATGCAGCCGTAGATGGACATTGCCGTGTGGAGCGGGTTCAGACAGGTGGTCACCTTCATGGTCTCCACCTTATCAACGGTCTCGCGAGTGGTATAGAGCGCACCACCCAGGTCGAGCGGGGGACGTCCGTTGGTATAGTGGTCCTCGATGACGAGATACTGCACCTCCTCGGCATTCACGAACGGAGCGGTGAAAGTATGTTTCTCGGTTTCAATATAGTCATTGTCCTCGAAGCCGTCGGCAGCCAGCAGCTCCTTCACCTTCTCGTGGGGACGCGGTGTAATCTTGTCAATCATCGACCAGGGGAAGGTCACCTTCGTCTCGTCCTTCAGATAGTCGAGGAAGGCGGCAGGTACGAGTCCGTCCTTCACCCAACGCTCAGCGTAGGCAAAGACACCGGCTTTCACCTTGTCACCGTTGTGAGAACAGTTGTCCATAGACTGGATGGTCAAAGCCCCCCCTACGGCCCCCGAGGGGGCTTCTAATGCTAACCAGCGTTCGTATAGCAACTCACAGACCTTACCCATTGCAAATCTGGGACCTCCGGAAGTCCCCCCTTGGGGGGAGACAGGGGGGACTTGCAGATCAGCCTCATTATATGTATAGCCCTTCTCGGTGATGGTGAAAGAAATCATCTGCAACGAGGGGTTGCGGAAGACCTCCACCAGACGCTGCCAGTCAGGGAACTGTGGGTCGGCCTTCAGGGCTTCGGTGACAGAGGCAATGACCTTCTTCTCGATAGAACCGTCAGAACAGAGGTTCACGCAGAGCGACAGGTTGCCGTAAGGAGCGTATGCTTTGTCAATAACCTCGAAGTCGAAAGTCTCGGCAACGATAACACCACGGTCGTATTTGCCTGTGTTCAGTGCGTCGTTAAGGATAGCAGCGGGAAACGCACGGAAGATGTTTCCGCCTCCGAAGTGTACCCACGTGGGTTCCTTAGCCGTCTTCTCGCGTAAGGCTTTGATGTCAAACTGGGGAAGCTCATAACCTTTGGCCTCCCAAGCAGCGGCATTAAACTGGCCGTTCAGTATATCAGTTAACTTCATATTATGGTATAAATAGTATATAATGTTTGTTATTTTTTGTGTTAACGGTGCAAAGTTACAAAAAAATCTTAATTCGTTATCATTATTCACAATTATTTTTTACCTTTGTACCTTGAAACGAATTCATTACAAAATAACATTTTATCAACAAAATGAACAACGTACCTAAAATTAAAATCGGAATCGTCGCAGTAAGTCGCGACTGTTTCCCCGAGTCATTAGCTGTTAACCGTCGTAAGGCCGTTATCGCCAAGTATGTAGAGAAGTTCGGTAAGGACGGTATCTACGAGTGTCCCATCTGTATCGTTGAGAGTGAGATCCACGCTCAGCAGGCCTTTGAAGACGTGAAGAAGGCAGGTTGTAACGCCCTCTGCGTCTATCTCGGCAACTTCGGTCCTGAGATTTCTGAGACCATGATTGCTGACTGGTTCCAGGGTC
>CAMVQS010000084.1 GCA_947169685.1 uncultured Prevotella sp.
CTTGTTGACGGGCTTCATCTCGAGCACCACGTCACCGTACATCTGTACGAAACGGCGATAAGAGTCATAAACGAAGTGAGGATTGTTGGTCTTCTTGGCCATTCCCTCGGCCACCTCGTCATTCAGACCCAGGTTGAGGATAGTGTCCATCATGCCAGGCATTGAAGCACGGGCACCTGAACGTACAGAAACCAGCAGGGGGTTCTGAGCGTCACCGAACTTACAGTTCATCAGGTCCTCAATGTGCTTAACAGCAGCCATCACATCGTCGTTCAGCAGCTCCATAATCTTCTGCTGACCAACCTGATAGTACTCGTTACAACAGTCGGTTGTGATTGTGAAACCAGGAGGAACGGGAACACCAATGTGGTTCATCTCAGCAAGGTTTGCACCCTTGCCACCCAGTTCCTCACGCATTTTTGCATTACCTTCGGCCTTACCATTACCGAAGAGGTAAACTCTCTTTTGGCTCATAAGTTAGCTTTATTTTAAAATTAACATTAAATTTGGGTTTTCAAATACGTAGGTGCAAAGATACACAAAAAAAACTAATCAACGAAAGTATTTAGGATTTTTTTTCATTAAGCTTGGTAATCTCAAACTTTTTACTTAATTTTGCAGCATGACAAGAAAGAAAAAGCCCCTACCCCTACTTAGGGATATTGAGATAACAGGCTATGCCGCCGAGGGTAAAGCCCTTGCGCGCGTGGACGATATAGTGGTATTTGTGCCATACGCTGTTCCTGGCGACGTGGTTGACTTGCAGGTGCGCCGCAAGAAGCACTCGTTCATGGAGGCGGAAATCGTCAGCATCAACAAACCCAGCCCCCTGCGTACGGAGCCTTTCTGCCAGCATTTCGGCGTGTGCGGAGGCTGTAAGTGGCAGCACGTGCCCTATGAAGAGCAGCTCCGCATGAAGCAGCAGCAGGTCTATGACCAACTGACGCGCATCGGAAAGGTGGAGTTGCCGGAGTTCCGACCCATACTGGGCAGCGTGAAGACGCGCGAATACCGCAACAAGCTGGATTACGGCTGTGCGAACAAACGATGGCTGACCAGCGAAGAGTTGAAAGATGAGAGTTTGGAGAAGAACGTACCTGCCATCGGCTTCCACATCACGGGAGCGTTCGACAAGATTCTGCCTGTTGAGAAGTGCTGGTTGATGGATGACCTGCACAATGAGATACGCAACGAGATTCGTGACTACGCTATTAAACAAGGTATCAGCTTCTTCGACTTGCGCCAGCAGACTGGACTATTAAGAGATGTCATCATCCGCAACTCGAACACAGGCGAATGGCTGGTCATCATTCAGTTCCACTACGACGAGACGGGTGGTGAGAAGGAAGCTAAGGGTTTGTTGCAGCACATTGCAGACAAGTTCCCTCAGATTACCTCCCTGATGTACCTGGACAACCAGAAGTGCAACGACACCATCGGCGATCAGGAGATTCTGACCTTCAAGGGCAACGACCACATCTTCGAGACGATGGAAGACCTCAAGTTCAAGGTGGGTCCCAAGTCGTTCTACCAGACGAATACGGAACAGGCCTATCACCTGTACAGCGTGGTTCGCGAACTGGCGTTTACGCCAATTGTCAATTCTCCATTAGTTTACGACCTATACACGGGCACTGGCACCATTGCCAATTTTGTAGCAAAGAAAGCCCGTCAGGTCATCGGCATCGAGTACGTTCCAGAAGCCATCGAGGACGCCAAGATTAACAGCGAGTTAAATGGTATTGAAAACACCTTATTCTATGCAGGTGATATGAAGGACATTCTGAACGACGACTTCATCAACAAACACGGACGCCCTGATATCATCATCACCGACCCGCCACGTGCCGGTATGCATCCTGACGTGGTAAAGACAATTTTGAAAGCAGCACCCCAGCGCATCGTCTATGTCAGCTGCAACCCCGCGACACAGGCACGCGACCTGCAGGTTCTAGACGAGCAATACAAGGTGATGGTGGTGCAGCCTGTGGATATGTTCCCCCATACCCCCCATGTGGAAAACGTCATATTACTAACTAAAAAATAACAAGCTTATGAAAAAACTAATGACCCTGGCCCTCTGCGCGATGGCCTTCGCATTGGCAGCCAATGCACAAGAGCAAGACAAGAAGAACACTATTGAGGTGCCTCAATGGGTTAAGAACATTAAGTTCAGCGGATACGGAATGTTACAGTATCAGGGACAGGATCCAGAGGGCAACCACACTAACTCATTCAACTTACGACTTGCCCGTTTCATTCTTGATGGTAAAATAGGCGACTTTGACTGGCGTGCCCAAATTCAAGGCACCAACGTGAAGGGGCCTGGCGAGCCAACCGTACAACTGGTGGACCTCTATGCAGAGTGGAGGAAGTATCCTGAATTCAAGGTTCGTGCAGGTCAGTTCAAGCGTGCGTTTACCTTTGAGAATCCCACCCACCCCATTACACAGGGCTGGTACTCGTATGCCCAGGTCATCAACAACCTCTCTGGTTTCGGCGATCGCACAGGCGAGAAGTCCTCTGGTGGACGTGACATCGGTATTCAGGTATCAGGTGACCTCTTCCCCAATGGCGACGGACGCCGTCTGCTGCACTATCAGGTAGGTGTATATAACGGTGAGGGTATCAACTCGAAGGACAAGGACAACAAAAAAGATATCATCGGAGGTCTGTGGGTAATGCCCATCAAGGGTGTGCGCATCGGTGCCTTCGGATGGACGGGTACACGCGGTGAGATAGCTGCAACGGGAGGTGGTGAATCATTTACCCTCAAGAGCGTGCGCAAGAACCGTTACGCCCTCTCTGCAGAATACGACCTGAACGAATATACCTTCCGTGCAGAGTATCTGCACAGCCAGGGCTGGGGAAGTAATCTAGACTTAGGCGACAAGGCCGACGGTTGGTATGCCTTCGGCATCGTACCCGTAGTGAAGAGCAAGCTACACGCAAAAGCCCGTTACCAGTGCTATCGCGACAACAAGGAGTGGAACCGCGCCAAGACGATGTACGAGGTTGGTGTCAACTACTTCTTCACAAAGAACCTGCAGATGAACTTCGAGTATGCTCGCGTCAACGACCGCACACTGGCTAAGCACGACTACAACTTCGTGGATCTGGAACTCGACTTCCGCTTCTAAACCTTACGGCGAATCAGACGAAGTGAGAATGCCAAACTGGCAACAAACAATATGGAGCCGCTGACCCAATAAGTCAGCGGTTCTTTTATCCACGTCACGCCAAAGGCCAGCACACCAAGACCTACCTGCACCAGCGAATAACGGATGACTGGAAATGAGAGGCGGTAGGAGAATACAAAATGTGCATAGAAGTGAATCATCAACAGGTCAAACAAATGGGCAGCCACCAAGGCAATACCCATACCATAAAGTCCCCATCGCTCATAGCAGAACAATACGGCTACCACAAAGAACACGAAATAAACCGTTTCCAGAAACAGATAGGACTTCGAACGTCCACGCGCTAACGTCAGGTAGGCTACAGGCAACGTTAACACCTTCAGATACATGGACATAGCAGCCAACTGCGTCATGGGTACGATGGAAACAAACTCGCTACTGAAGAGCAACGGGATAAGTACCGGCAAACAGATAATGAAAGCCACTAACATGGGAGCTACCATCAGCAGCGACATCTCCAACTGACGGTTGACGATGCCGTTGGAGGCTGCAATATGATGGTTGGTTGCCGAAAGGCGTGGGAAATAATCAGAGTCCAAAGCAGAGAAGACCATTCCTGCATAAGTCACAACCATCATATAGGCTGCATTATACAAACCCACATCGTCCAAGCCACCATGCACATTCAGGTAAGAACGGATGAGCATTTCAGAGGCACTTCCCACCACACCTGCAAGGATAAAGGCGACGCCCAGTTTTACCATTGGTATTCCCTCGCCCAACACATTCCAGACGCCCTGAAGACGTAAAGGGTAGAACCTATAGGAATACAAGAGGATCAGCAGCATGGACGCGAAAGCCATCAGCGTAATCACAGGCACAATGGCGGTCTCACCAAAGAAGTAGTACAACGGAATGGTTACCAGCAACGACGCTACCATTGTCCAGATCTGAACAACAGCCAAGGAACGCAGTCGTCTCGTTGCCTTCAGAATAGCCGTCTCGCCCCCTGTAATGGCCAGCATGCCTACTGCTGGTGCCAACAGGAAGAAGTGCAACGTGTGGTTACCCCACGAGAACGACATCAGGTCGAGGAGCGGAGCTGCCACGAAACACAACAGCACACCCAGCAGCGCAGCTATCATGCACCACGCACGCACCACCTTGATATAATGCATCAGACGCTCTTCTTCACCTGCGTTAAAGAGTTCTGATACATGACGGACTGCACTGGTGGCTATACCTAAGTTGGTGGCCTGAGAAATGAACTGCATGGCAGTATTCAAGAGCGACACCAGTCCCATGCCCGACGGGCCCAGAAGCAACGCCACACACTTGTTGCGTACAAGACTTATCAACACGTTTAAGCCCTGTACGCTGCCAAACACGCCCGTATATTTCAGGATATGCCTGTAGCTGTTATCACTCATTTCTTCCTTTGAAACGTAAAAAACGCCAAATTATTTTGTCAATCGGACGATTTCAATTACCTTTGTGCCAGATATGGAAACGAAGAACGTCATTGTCAGCTTTATCCTGACCTACTACAATCAGCCCGTGAAGATGTTGCGCGGATGCCTTGACAGCATTCTGGCGCTCTCGCTACGTCCCTATGAGCGCGAGATTATCATCATTGACGACGGATCGGCCGAGAGTCCCATGAACGAGTTGATGAAGTATGGTGACGATATCATCTATATTCGCCAGAAGAACAAAGGACTGAGCGAAGCACGTAACCTCGGAATCCGTATGGCCAGTGGCGCCTACTTGCAATTCATCGATGCTGACGATATGCTGAATCAGGCTGCTTACGAGCACAGTCTCGACCTTGTGCGCTACTGTCAGCCAGAGATGGTCGTTTTCGATTTCTGCAACAAGCCCACACACGGCTCTACGTTCGAAGATTCGGAAGCCATGACGGGAACAGAACTGATGAAGAATCACAACATTCACGGTTCTGCATGCGGCTACATCTTCAGTCGTTCCATTTTGGGCAGCCTGCGCTTCACGCCGTCCATCTACCATGAGGATGAAGAGTTTACCCCGCAACTGCTGTTGCACGCCAACAGCATTCTCAGGACCAATGCCCAAGCGTACGTCTATCGCAAGCACAAGGGCACCATTACCAGCAAAAAAGACAAACGCAGCAAAATCAAGCGTCTCAACGACAAGCACTACGTGATAACAAGCCTGCAACAGCTGAGCCTGTCACTCCCCAACGATGAGCAAAAGGCGATGCAACGACGTGTAGCCCAGCTGACGATGGACTACATCTACAACGTTATCGTACAGACGCGTTCGCGACATTACCTTGACCGTAAGTTGTCCATACTCAGACGTGAAGGACTCTTCCCCCTGCCCGACAAGGCTTATACCACAAAATACAAATGGTTCCGCCGACTTACGAACAGCAACTTCGGCCTGAACCTTCTGGTTCGCGTGTTACCTTTATTGAAACGAGAAAGATAAAGAGATGATTTCAGTTATCGTAGCCACATACAATCAGGAAAAAACCATTGGGCGAACGCTCGATTCCATTCTGATGCAACAATGTCATCAGCCCATTGAGATTGTCATTGGCGAGGACTGTTCGACAGACGGCACGCTTGCCATCTGCCAATCATACGCAGCGCGTTATCCACAGCAAATCAGAATATTAGCCAACAACCCCAACAAAGGGATGCAGGACAACTATTTCGACTGTCTGCTGGCCTGCAAGGGTACGTATATTGCCGACTGTGCCGGTGATGACTTCTGGATTGACCCTCTGAAGCTGGAGAAGGAAGTCTGCATCATGGAAGCAGACGAGCACGTGACGCTTGTTCATACTGCATGGAACTATTATGACGAAGAGAATGGCAAAGCAACCAAAGCAGAAGTGCCCTATCATTTCCAGCAGAAGACGGACGGAAAGGAGTTGCTGACAGCCATCATCACCCAGACACGCTATCCTGTCATACATCTCTGTACCTCGCTCTATCGCAAGGACATTATCATGAAGGCCTATCAGGAAGACACCTTTCTCTTCCGCAACAAAGACTTTGGATGCGAGGACCTTCAAGTGGCATGTGCAGCGGCTCACGCTGGCACCATTGCCTACCTGCCTGACGTGACGCTCAACTACAGCGTCAACCATACTTCCGTTTCCAACACGCAGGACGAAGAGAAACAATTCGAATTTGTCAGGGAAGTCACGTCGCTCAGCCATTATCTTGCTGATAAATACCACATCGAGAACAAAGCTTTAGACCGTTATTTCAGCTATCGCATCTTTGCGCTCGCCATGCATGCGTTCAGAGCACACAATAAAAAGCTACGCAACGACGTCCGTCAGTGCAAACGGCAATGGAATGCCCGACCCACGCTACCCTTCCACATCGTTAACACAATAACAGGCAACGATATACTTTGGAAGGGAGCCCTACTAATCCGAAAACTCATCTTGAAGTTTAAGAAATAACGTCTCTAGCTGCTTGGCAACGGTAGCAGGAGAAGCTATAGAAGAGACTTTTTCCGACAATTCTTCGCCATCCTGGAAATTCATATCCATGATACGGTCCATAGCATCAGCAAGACTTGCCTTATCATCAATGGGAACAATCAGACAAGCACTATCAATGCGTTCACACTCGGGTACGACTTCCGTCGCAACAACAGGTATGCCTGTACTCATGGCTTCCAATACGCATAAGGGCTGAACTTCGCTCTTGCTGGCCAACACCAGGGCATCACATTGATAAAGCAGTTCACGAATGGCATTCTTTTCTATTCGCCCATGAAGAACAATACGTGACGAAGCCGACAACTGTGCCACTTGCTTTTTCATATCCGCCTGGTCTGTGCCAAAGCCGGCGATGTGCAGTTCCGTATCACGATGTCTCATGCTGTCGAAAGCAGGTAAGAGCACATCGTATCCTTTCAAGGGAATATTATTGGCCAGACAGCAGAAGCGGAAGGGACGCCCTTCTCTTGGCTCTCGCTGCTGATAACGGAAGAAGTCTGAATCTATAATATTGGAGATAAACTCCCACGAATAATCCTTTCCGAAATAACACGCAACCGAATCAACCCATTCCTCAGAAACAACGACCACCTTGTCTGCCTTTTCGTAGGCTTGCTTTAATAACGGCACTTGCCAGGCATCAGTAGGAGCTTTTCCAAACTCTTCTTCAAAAATCTTCAGGGACAGATGTTCCGTCACCACATAGGGAATACCGTATTGCTGACTGATTTTCATAGCAGCATAGCCAGCCCACTTCGCACAGTGGGCATGCAGGATGTCGGGCTTGCCGTATTTCCTGACGTAGTCGGCAAACATGCGCTCCACAATGCTGACCCATCGTCTGACATTGGGACGAATGACCTTAGGAATGCCACGTTGATAGGAACGGTAACACGCCACACCGTCCATCGTTTCCGTCCATCGGCCGTAAGGATAGGCCACAAAGTCTTTCAGGCTCCTTTTGATGGACAGTTGCACATTACTCAAGATACGCACCTCGTGTCCCAAAGCCATCAGGGCCTTGGACTGCTCCAGACAGAACTCTCCACCATAAGGAGGAAAGAAGGATGGTATCTCAACAATATGCATACAAAAATAAAACGAAAAAAAAGGACGGATATTATAATCCGCCCTTTAATCTTTTTGAATGAGTGTCTGCGATTATGCCTCAGCAGGTGCCTCCTCTGCGGGAGCCTCTGCGGGAGTTTCAGCAGCAGCGGCCTCAGCAGCCTGTGCAGCCTCTTCCTCTGCCTTTGCAGCAGCGGCAGCAGCCTTCTTCTCAGCTACTTTCTTTGCAATCTCCTCATTAATCTTCTTCTCCTGATCGAGCTCCTTGATGTGGTTATAGGTGGTGGGTACCACCACGATGGGCACTGCGGGATG
>CAMVQS010000085.1 GCA_947169685.1 uncultured Prevotella sp.
ATTATGCCAAACGGAAAGAAGAAGAAGGGCCACAAGATGGCTACTCACAAGCGTAAGAAGAGACTGAGAAAGAATCGTCATAAGAGCAAGTAAGCCTTGCCTGACTGTGTTCTTTTTCAGGAACGAGAAAAAAAATGAAAGGAGTGTGCCCCGACGTTACAGAACAACGGGCACACCCTTTCACATTTTAACAAGAACCCAAAACAGATGACAAGCGAAGTAATTATTGACGTCCAGCCTAAGGACATATCGATTGCGCTGCTCGAAGACAAGGAACTGGTGGAATACCAGAAAGAGACGCGTGAACAATCGTTCTCCGTGGGCAACATCTATGCGGCAAAGGTTAAGAAACTGATGCCTGGACTGAACGCGTGCTTCGTTGATGTGGGTGCTGAGCGCGTGGCGTTCCTGCACTATCTGGACTTGGGGCTTCAATTCAGCTCTTACGAGAAGTATCTGAAACAGGTACAGAGCGACAGAAAGAAACTTTATCCCATCGGAAAGGCATCGCACCTGCCCGACCTGCCGAAGGAAGGCAGCATTGCCAACACCTTGAAGGTAGGCCAGGAAATCATGGTGCAAGTGGTCAAGGAGCCCATCAATACGAAAGGCCCGAGACTGACCTGCGAGCTGAGCTTTGCCGGCCGTTACATCGTGCTCATACCGTTCAACGATAAGGTTTCTGTTTCTTCAAAAATCAAAAAAGGCGAAGAACGGGCACGTCTGAAACAGCTTATGCAGAGCATCAGGCCCAAGAACTTCGGAATCATTGTGCGGACGTCTGCCGAGGGCAAACGAGTAGCAGAACTCGACTCGGAACTGAAAATCCTGATGAAGCGATGGGAGGACGCTATCACGAAGGTACAGAAGACAACAGAACGTCCACAACTGGTATTCGAGGAGACGAGCCGTGCCGTAGCACTGCTGCGCGACCTGTTCAATCCCACGTACGACGGTATTCACGTGAACGACGAGGACATTTTCCACCAGATTAAGGATTATGTAGGCCTCATCGCTCCCGACAAGGCAGACATTGTCAAGCGCTACACGGGTTCTGTTCCCATCTTCGACAACTACAACGTCACTAAACAGTTGAAGTCGTCGTTCGGAAAGACCGTCAACTACAAGCGCGGAGCCTACCTCATCATTGAGCATACCGAAGCCATGCACGTGGTCGATGTGAACAGCGGTACCCGTATCAAAAAGGAAAACGGACAAGAGGCCAATGCCCTGGAAACCAACCTCGGAGCAGCCGACGAACTGGCACGCCAGCTCAGACTGCGCGACATGGGAGGAATCATTGTGGTTGATTTCATTGACATGAACCTCGCTGAAGACCGCCAATTGCTGTACGAACGCATGTGCAAGAACATGCAGAAGGACCGCGCACGACACAACATCCTGCCGCTGAGCAAGTTCGGACTGATGCAGATTACGCGTCAGCGTGTACGCCCGGCGATGGATGTCAACGTAGAAGAAACCTGTCCCACCTGTTTCGGCAAGGGAAAAATCAAGTCGTCGATACTTTTCACTGACCAATTGGAGAGCAAGATTGACCGCCTCGTCAACAAGATAGGCATCAAACGCTTCGACCTGCACGTACATCCTTACGTCGCTGCCTACATCAACAAGGGTCTGGTATCCATGAAACGTAGGTGGCAGATGAAGTACGGATTCGGTGTGAACGTCATCTCCTCGCAAAAACTTGCTTTCCTGCAATATGAATTCTACGACAAGAATGGAGAGTTCATTGACATGCAGGAGGAGATGGAAAACTCTTAAACAAGAAAAAAAAAGACTATGCTGGTACTGAAAATCATCTTTTGGCTTTGCCTGCTGCTCGTGTTCTATACCTACATAGGATACGGCATCGTGCTCTTTGTGTTGGTTGTACTGAAACGCCTGTTCAAGAGAAACAAGCTGAAACAGCCGCTACCCAGTGACATTGACCTGCCTGAAGTGACGCTGATGATTTGCGCCTACAACGAAGAAGACATCGTGCAAATGAAGATGAAGAATACGCACCAGCTAAACTACCCTGAGGGTAAACTGAAAGTGATGTGGGTGACAGACGGTTCGAACGATGGTACGAACGACCGTCTGTCAGCCTACAAAGATGTTACCGTGGTGTATAAGCCAGAACGCGAAGGTAAAACGGCAGCCCTGAACCACGGCATCAAGAGCGTCACTACACCACTGGTCATTATGACCGATGCCAACACAATGCTCAACAAAGACTGCATACGCGAGGTGGTGCGTTGCTTCATGGATCCGAAGGTAGGCTGCGTGGCTGGCGAGAAACGTGTAATGGCACGACATGAAGGAGAGACCGTTGCCGAGGGAGCCAGAAAAGACAATGGAGAGGCCGTAGCCGTAGGCGAAGGACTCTACTGGAAATATGAAAGCACCTTAAAGCGACTGGACAGCGAACTGTATTCCGCTATGGGAGCAGCGGGTGAGCTTTGCGCCATCCGCACCCCACTCTATCGTGACATGCCAAAAGACACGCTACTGGATGACTTCATCATGTCGTTGCTGCTCGTAGATGAAGGCTATCGCATTGCCTATACGGCCGATGCCTATGCGATGGAATATGGTTCGGCTGACTTTAACGAAGAATCCAAGCGCAAGCGCCGCATTGCCGCAGGAGGATTGCAAAGCACCTGGCGTCTGAAGCACATGCTCAACCCCTTCCGCCAGCCCGTCGTGGCCTTCCAACTGTTGTCACACCGTGTTTTGCGCTGGACCATCACTCCGTTTGCCCTGCTGGCGCTTATTCCGCTGAATATCATCATTGTCCTACTGGGCGGAGGCATTGTCTATACGGTTATTCTGGCGCTGCAGGCGCTGTTTTGGCTGGCAGCTCTGGGCGGTTGGCTCCTGGCCCGTAGCGGTAGGAAGAACAAACTGCTCTACATCCCATATTATTTTGTCTTTATGAACATCAATGTATTCCGCGGAATGGCATATTTGAGAAGCCATAAAACAGGCGGAGCTTGGGAAAAAGCAAAAAGAGGATAAAAAAACAGGTAAAAGTTAGGCGGTTTCATTTTTTTTCTGTATTTTTGCAGGGAAAATACACCATATTCAAAAAATGGAACAAGACGAAAGAGAGGTATTATTACAGAAATTAGCAGAGGCAAGCCAAAGACTACACAACGCCAACAACAAGTTGGACGAGGCGGAAAAAAGGCTTAAGGAATATGAAGCAAAGACGCAGCAGGCTGAGAAAGCTAGCCGGATGAAGTCCTTGTTCCTTGCTAACATGAGCCATGAAATTCGCACGCCCCTCAATGCCATTGAAGGTTTCTCACGCATCATGGCAGAAACCGACTCAGCAGAAGAACGTATGAAGTTCATGGAGATTATTGAGAGTAACAATAACCGTCTGATGAACCTCATTAACGAAATACTTGATTTGTCGAGAGTAGAGGCAGGTGAAATCAGCGTCAAAAAAGCACACACAGACCTCAATCAGCTTTGCCAAAGCATAAAGCAACTGTTCAAGTTCCGCTGTCCGGACAGCGTCAACATGGTGTGGACAAGACCCAACATGAACGTTGTACTGAACACGGACGAGAATCGATTGACACAAGTATTCTCAAACCTCATCAGCAATTCGCTGAAGCATACTGCCAGCGGAAGCATCACCTACGGATACAGACTCATTAACGACGGACAGGACGTAGAGTTCTACGTTACCGATACAGGCTCAGGCATTGCGCCTGAAGACCTACCTAACATCTTCAAGACCTACATGTCAAAAGATGCAGAGACCATGCAGAACGGATACGGACTGGGACTGCCGCTGAGCAAGATTATTGTAGAGAAACTGGGAGGTACCATTTCCGTCAGCTCAGAGTTGGGCAAGGGATCTACCTTTACGTTCATCCTTCCGTTTGAAGGCACCATCGGCGGACTGCACAAGAACAGCCGCATCACCACCAACTCACGTACTATCCGCGTTAGCACAAGGACAAACACCCAGGACATGAAACTGATTCTTGTGGCTGAGGACGAAGACAGCAACTTCGAACTGGTGAAGATTGTGCTGGCAAAACGCTATCGACTCATTCGCGCCAAGAATGGTATCGAGGCTGTGACCTTTGCCGAGGACGAGAAGCCGGACATGATCCTGATGGATATTCGTATGCCGGATATGAACGGACTTGACGCGACACGCATTATCAAGGAAGTACATCATGACACACCTATCGTCGCTCTCAGCGCCTATGCCTTTGACGAGAATATCCGCGAAGCCAAGGCTGCCGGCTGCGATGACTTCCTTGCCAAGCCTTTCCGCGTGGAGGACTTGATTGAGATGGTTTCCAAATACGTTCCAGAATAAGCAGATAAGCATCATACACATTTTCAAAATATGGGAAAATTAGCAGTCTATCGTTATTTTGCACTTATGTTCCTCATCATCTCCATTATAGTGATGGTGTTCACTTTTGCAGGGCTCTTCGGTGGAGACGTTGATCCTGTGGGAAACACGGCTATGGCCATGCTCGTCTATATCCTGCCGGTACTCATCGTACTGAACGTGCTGCTAACCATCTACTGGCTCATCCGCCGCAGATGGAAATATATTGCTATACCCATTGTCCCCATTATCTGTTGCATACCCTACATGGGCACACTCTTTCAGTTGCGCTCACAACCGTCGGAAGCTGACGTTGACGCCCAAAATGGCATCAAGATAGCTACTTATAACGTTTTGTCATTCGGACGTGAGACATCGGGATTCAAGGCAGAGGACATCCTCGCGGAAATGAAACGTCAGAAGGTTGACATCTTCTGCATACAAGAATATGAGGACGTCAGTGGTGACAAAAAGAACTCTAACAAATACAAGGAATACTTCCCCTACATGGTGATGGGTCAAAAGGACATGGTCATTTACAGCCGCTACCCCATCAAGGAATCAAAGAATTTGTCTTTCGGTGATATGGAAATAGCAGAAGGACTTACTAAGACAACTAACAATAGTGCCATGTGGGCAAATATTGATGTAAAGGGAAAGGTCATCAAGGTTATCAATGCACATTTGGAGACCACAGGATTTAACCGTACCCTGCACCAAGCCGGCAAAATGATTAAACAGGGAAGGAAAATGGAGAACAACCGACTGGTAGAAGCCATCTACGGCAATTACACACATGGAATGACCATTCGTGCAGGACAGGCCCGATTAGTTGCCAACGAGGTTGCCATGAGTGACGTGCCCTGCATCGTCTGTGGTGACTTCAACGATGTCCCCTACTCCTATACCTACAATACGATGTTAGGTAATCTGGTTGATGGTTTCAAGGAGTGCGGCAGTGGCTTCATGTACACCTTCCGTGAACCGAAGAAACCTTTCCGTATTGACTATATCTTCCACGACGAAAGTATGGAGGGAATCACCTACTACACAAAGGAGATTACCTACTCAGACCACCTACCCGTCTTTATGAAGATAGCACTTTAAAACGTACTCTGAACGTCTTTTCGTGCTCGTCCCAATTGGTGCCGAGCATCTCGAAACGACCTATCTGCGAGGTTGAGCGCACATGTTTGCCTATACAGGGACAAACATCATAGTCACCGATGCGCACCAATCGGATGGTCTCACTGGCATCATCCGGCAAACGGTCAAGTGACACGCCATCGGGCAGTTCATCCTGCGTTACGAACTCAAAGGTTACAGGAAAATCTTCATCAATCAACCGCTGCATCTCACGTTCAATCTCACGTTCCTCCTGACGACTCGGCTTATGGTCGAGACGGAATGTCATCTTGCTCTTCTTACGCTCAATGTGGGCATTGAAGGAACGCTCACAGCCAAACAATCGTATCATCGTCTGGTTCAAGAGGTGTTCCGCTGTATGCGCAGGCGGGAACTCCTCTTTGTTGTGCTCATTAAGTATATAATCTTCCATGTGACTGTCTGCCATTATTTATGCTTTAAACTTGAAGATTACTGCCCCTAAAGGTTCAAGATCGACAGAGACATAGCAGTCGCGTTGCAGAGTTCTCTTAATCTCCTTACCAGTTAGCAAATCAACGACCTTCACACTCTTGCGTTCCTTAAGGTTAAGGTAATCGAAGGCATGTGCGGGGATGGTGACATCCATAGTGGTAGGAATGTCATCAAAATTCACCACCACAAGCAGTGCCTCAGAACCTGCCTTACGAAGGAAAGCATACTGACGCTGATAGTCTCCATTAACGTACATCAAATCGAAGGAAACGCCTTCGGCCACAGCCTTCTCTGAAGCGGCAATATTCATTACCTTATTATAGATATCGAAAACGTATTTCTCGTGGATAGTGCATTTGCGATTAGCTGCACGTACAATGGAATCAACACTCCAATAATCAAATATCGTGGTGCGACCATCCAGACCGCTGAAACCCTCTTGATCCATACCTTTCTCACCATACTCCTGGCCGAAGTAAATCATAAGCGGATTCTGCTGCAACAACGCTGATACAACCAGAGCTGGAATACCCTTGCGGGCATCGCCTGCAAAGAACTGGCTTGCGATACGCTGCTCATCGTGATTCTCGAGGAAATATAGCATGTGATTACGGATATCATCAGTCTGCTGCCAAGCATTAGTGATGGCATGAGTCCCTTGGTGGCCGCACATCACATCGCGCAGCGTGTCGTACATGCCCACCTTATCGTACAGATAATCGAAACCTGCACCAAGGTAGTTGCGATACTCTGCGGGATTATACACCTCACCAATAAACACAATATCAGGATAGCGATATTTAACCTTATCGGTAGCCCAGTTCCAGAAGGCAGCTGGCACCATCTCAGCCATATCGCAACGGAAACCATCCACGCCCTTTGAGGCCCAGAAGAGCAGGATATCAGTCATCTTATCCCATGTGTTAGGAATGGGATCGAAGTGACCCACACCACCTGCATAGTAATCTACGCCATAGTTAAGCTTAACGGTCTCGTACCAGTCATTCATGCCTGGGGCATTGTGGAAACAATCGTTGCCAGTAGCCTTGGCAGGCTCCTCAACATAAGGCTCACTTTCGCCATGATAAAGGTCGAAGTAAGGGGTGAAGCGCTGACCTGGACAATAGTAAAAATTATTCTGAGGATCAAAACCGTTCTGAGGATTATCTTCCTCGCCCAGATCCTTAACACCCGCAGGCTTACAGATAGAATGATACTGGCGTGCCACATGGTTAGGCACGAAGTCGATGATAACCTTGAGACCTGCCTGATGGGTACGCTCTACAAGAGCTTCGAACTCCTGCATACGCTTATCCACATCTACTGCCAGATCAGGATCCACATCGTAGTAATCAGTAATTGCATAAGGGGAACCTGCCTTGCCCTTAACAATAGCAGAGTGATTTCTGGGAATGCCAAACTGAGTATAATCGGTCTGAGTAGCATGACGGATAATGCCAGTATACCAAATATGGCTCACGCCCATTGCCTTAATCTTCTGTAAGGCTGTGGGCGTGAAGTCCTTCATCTTTCCACATCCGTTCTCGGCAAGCGAACCATTCTCCTTGCGAGTTGTATTACGATTGCCGTAAAGACGGGTGAAAATCTGATAGAGTATAATCTTATTCGATGCCATGGGCTGCAACTTCCTTGTTGATCTTAACAATCATGCCCTGCAGAGCCTTACCAGGACCACACTCAGTAAAGTCGTCGGCTCCATCGGCAATCATGTTCTGAACGCTCTGAGTCCAGCGTACTGAGCTGGTGAGCTGTG
>CAMVQS010000086.1 GCA_947169685.1 uncultured Prevotella sp.
AAGGCAGGCAGTACGCCGTCTCCTTCTCGCCGAAGTTGATAAAGAGCAGCTGCGTACCATTGACGCTTTCCTTTGGGTAGAGGTCGAGCTGATTGAGCACGTCGTAGATGCGGTCGGCACCAAAGGAGATGCCCACGCCCGAGAGTCCTGGCATGCCGAAGATGCCCGTCAGGTTGTCGTAGCGTCCGCCGCCGGTGATGCTGCCTATTTCGACATCGAGGGCCTTCACCTCGAAGATAGCGCCGGTGTAGTAGTTCAGGCCGCGTGCCAGCGTCAGGTCAAGCTGGAGCTGGTTGTTGAGAGTTATCGGAGTATTCTGAGTAATCGGAGTATTCTGAGTAATCTGATTACTCTGATTATTCTGATTACTCTGATTATTCTGATTACTCAGAGTCTTCAGAATAAATCTTAGCTCCTCTACCCCCTTGAGGCCCGTCTCGCTGTCGCGCAGCACGTCGGCAATCGTGTTGAGCTTCTCTTCGTTAGAGCCTTCCAGCATAATGATGGGTTGCAGCTTCGCTATCTGCTCGTCGCTGAGTCCGCCCTCGCGCAACTCGGCGTTGACATTGTCAATGCCTATCTTGTCGAGTTTGTCGATGGCCACGGTGATATCGACAATCTTGTCGGCCGCACCAATGACCTCGGCAATGCCGGAAAGGATTTTGCGGTTGTTGATTTTTATCTGCACGCGAATGCCGAAGCGCGTGAACACGGTGTCGATAATCTGCATCAGCTCCACCTCGTTGAGCAGCGAGTCAGAGCCCACGACGTCGGCATCGCACTGGTAGAACTCACGGTAGCGGCCCTTCTGCGGACGGTCGGCACGCCACACGGGCTGTATCTGGTAGCGCTTGAAGGGCAGCTGCAGCTCCTCGCGGTGCATCACCACGTAGCGGGCGAAGGGCACGGTGAGGTCGTAGCGCAGACCTTTCTCGCACATCTTGGCTGCTACTTTAGTTGAGAGTTGAGTGTTGAGAGTTGAGAGTTCTTCTGACGTAAACTTCGAGAGGAAATCGCCTGAGTTCAGTACCTTGAAAAGCAGCTTGTCACCCTCCTCGCCATACTTGCCCATCAGCGTCTGCAGCGTCTCCATGGCCGGCGTCTCAATCTGCTGGAAGCCATAGAGGGCATACACCTGCTTGATGGTGTCGAAGATATAGTTGCGCTTGGCCATCTCAATAGGGCCGAAGTCGCGTGTTCCTTTGGGAATACTTGGCTTTTGTGCCATTTTTTTACCTTTTTACTTTTTTACCTTTTTACTTTCTCTCGATGGTCTGGTCGCGGTCTGGACCAATAGAAATAATGCAAATGGGCGTTTCCAGCTGCTGCTCCAGGAACTTGATGTAGTTCTTGAAAGCCTCAGGGAACTGGTCTTCGCTGGTGAACTTGGTCATGTCGGTCTGCCAGCCGGGCAGCGTCTCATAGACAGGCTCAATGCCTTCCTCGATGTTGTAGGGGAAGTAGTCAATCTGCTGGCCATTCTGCTTATAAGCCACGCAAGCCTTAATGGCGTCGAAGCCGTCGAGCACGTCGCTCTTCATCATGATGAGCTTCGTCACACCATTCACCATGATGGCATATTTCAGGGCTACAAGGTCAATCCATCCGCAGCGGCGCTCACGACCTGTCACGGCTCCGTACTCGTGGCCGAGGTCACGAATTTTCTTGCCTGTCTCGTCAAACAGCTCCGTGGGGAACGGACCGGCACCCACACGGGTGCAGTAGGCCTTCATGATGCCATAGACATCGCCAATCTTGTTAGGACCGATGCCCAGACCGGTGCAGGCGCCTGCGCAGATGGTGTTCGAGGAGGTCACAAAGGGATAGCTGCCGAAATCGACGTCGAGCATCGTACCCTGCGCACCCTCGCACAGCACGCTCTTACCGCTCTTGAGGATGTTGTTGATTTCATGCTCAGAGTCAACGATGGGGAACTGACGCAAGTACTCCACGCCCTCCAGCCACTTTTTTTCCACCTCCGTAATGTCGTACTCGAAGTTGAGCGACTTCAGGATAGCCTCGTGGCGGGCCTTTGCAGCAGCATACTTCTCAGGGAAGTTCTCCAGAATGTCACCCACGCGCAGACCGTTGCGGCTCACCTTGTCGGTGTAGGTCGGACCGATGCCCTTACCCGTCGTGCCCACCTTGTTCTTGCCCTTCTGCGCCTCGTATGCAGCATCCAGCACGCGGTGTGTCGGCATGATGAGGTGTGCCTTCTTCGAGATGTGCAGGCGGTTACGCAGCTCATGTCCGCTGGCCTCGAGGGCCTTGGCCTCCTCCATGAATAGGTCGGGAGCCAGCACCACGCCGTTACCGATAATATTCACCTTGCCGCCCTGAAAGATTCCCGAGGGAATGCTACGCAACACATACTTCTGTCCTTCGAACTCCAGCGTGTGGCCGGCATTCGGACCTCCCTGAAAACGAGCAATCACATCGTAACGTGGCGTCAGCACATCGACCACCTTTCCTTTGCCTTCGTCGCCCCACTGCAGACCGAGCAGGACATCAACTTTTCCTTGATTCATAATCTATTAACTATTTTACTTTTTAATCCTTTTACTTCTTCATTTGCTGTTTACGCTGTCGTGTTATCTTAGCCTGACAAGTGCTACAGATACCATAAATATATAGCGCGAAGCCATCCTTATGGAAACGCTTCAGCTTCAGGTTTGCAATAGCCTTGCCAATCTCAACCGATTTGATTTCCGACACCTTGCCACATACCGTGCACACCTGATGGCTGTGCCCGTTGTTGTCATAGCAAGCCTCGTAGTGCGTAGTGCCCTGAAAACGGTGACGGATAACCAGTCGTAACTCCTGAAACAGCTTCAACGTATTATACAGCGTAGCACGACTGACAGGGAAATTGTCCTCACCACTCAGTTTCTCACCCAGTTCCTCCAATGTGAAATGCCCCTCCATACGATACACGGCATCCAGTATCGCATAGCGTTCAGGCGTCTTGCGGTGGTTGTTCAATTCCAGATAATTCGTCAGTATTTCCCTGACCGAATCCTTCACATTTTGCTTCATTTCTTGCGTTGGTTCTCAATAAACCGCACAAAGGTACGACAAATTATTTAGATTCCACACAATATTGTTTAAAAAAATTCTAAATTGCCGTAAAAGAAAGAAAAAGAAAATTTTTCTTTGCATTTCGGTTGGTTTTCACTACCTTTGCAAACTGAAACAAAGAAAGAGAAAATGGAAGAACGTAGAAACAAGTATATCTCCGTGCAGTACAAGCTTTACACGGTAGATGAGAAAGGTGAACACCTCGTAGAACAAACCACGCCGGAACGTCCGTTTGAGTTCATCAGCGGCTTCGGTTTTGCACTGGAGGCTTTCGAGAACCAGGTCAAGGACTTGGAAAAAGGCAAGACCTTCACGTTCCAGCTGACGAAGGACGAGGCCTACGGCGACTATGAGGAGGAGCGCGTGCTCGACCTGGAGCGTGACGTGTTTACCATCAACGGCCACTTTGACCATGAGCACATCTACGAGGGTGCTGTGGTGCCCCTGCAGAACGAGGACGGCAACCACTTCTACGGCCGCGTGCTGAAGGTGACGGAAGACCAAGTAAAGATGGACCTGAACCACCCGCTGGCTGGCGAGACGCTGCTGTTCAGTGGACTGGTGACCGAGAACCGCGAAGCTACAAAGGAGGAGATTCAGCACCTCATCAACCACCTGCATGGCGGTTGCGACTGCGGATGTGACGGAGACTGCGACTGCGACCACGAGCATCATCATGAGCATGGCGAGGGTGGCTGCGGTTGCGGACATTGCCATCATTGAATTAGTTGAGAGTTAAGAGTTGAGGGTTGAGAGATATGCGGAACACGTTTGGACATATATTTACGCTGACGACGTTTGGCGAGAGTCACGGCGCTGCCATTGGCGGTGTGGTGGATGGTATGCCTGCAGGCATCAAAATCGACATGGACTTCATTCAGCAGGAGCTGAACCGTCGTCGTCCTGGGCAGAGCAGCATTACCACGAGTCGTAACGAGAAGGACCAGGTGGAGTTGCTGAGCGGCGTGTTCGAAGGCTGCACTACAGGAACGCCCATCGGCTTCATCGTGCGTAACGAAAACCAGCACTCGCAGGACTACGAGAACATGCGTAACCTGTTTCGCCCGTCACATGCCGACTACACCTACTACAACAAATACGGAACACGCGACCACAGGGGTGGCGGACGCTCCTCGGCCCGCATCACCATCAGCCGCTGTGTGGCAGGAGCGCTGGCGAAGTTGGCCCTCCAGCAGATAGGCATCAGCATCGAGGCCTACACGCAACAGGTGGGCAGCATTGCGCTGGAGCATGACTACCAGCACTACGACCTGTCGCTGAGGGAGCAGAACGCCGTGCGCTGTCCAGACGCAGAGAAGGCGAAGGAGATGGAAGAACTCATCAAGCAAGTGAAGGCAGAGGGCGACACCATCGGAGGCATCATCGGCTGCGTCATCAAGGGCTGTCCTACTGGCTTGGGCGAGCCTGAGTTTGGCAAGCTACATGCAGAACTGGGAGCTGCCATGCTCAGCATCAACGCAGTGAAAGGTTTTGAATACGGTGCAGGCTTTGCAGGCATCACGCAGCGTGGCAGCGAGCAGAATGACATCTGGCAAGAGGGCTTCAACACCCAGACAAACCACAGTGGAGGCATACAGGGCGGCATCTCGAACGGACAGGATATCTATTTCCGTGTAGCATTCAAACCTGTTGCAACGCTACTCCGCGAACAGCCGACAGTAGATTTGGAAGGCAACGAGACGACTATCAAGGCCCAAGGGCGCCACGATCCCTGCGTGCTGCCAAGAGCTGTTCCTGTGGTGGAGGCAATGGCTGCAATGGTTATTCTCGACCAATACCTAATGTCGAAAACCGTCCATTTATAGGTTTTTGCATTAAAATGCGAAAAAAATTCGTGAAATTGTTGCAAGATTCAAATAAAGTTTGTATCTTTGCAAAAGTTATGAAGGGTTTGTGAAAATCCTCTTACACTTTAGTTAAGTCTAGTTTAGTTTTTGTGTTGGTTGAGAGCGGCTATTAGTCGCTCTCAAATTTTATTATCTGTTCAGACGGTCATACAGAAAAGCCGAGAACAGCAGTGATAACATGGAACAGACTGCCATTGACACCATTAATACCACAAACAGCCAAAGCACAGAAACAAAGGAAAGACCACCAAAAAGGGACACGAAGCACAAGGCAAACAGCGTCATAAGCGACACAAATGCCCAACGCCACAACGAAAGAACGGACGTGCGCATCATGACATGACGATAGTAAGGCAGCAAAGCCTCAAACTGCTTGGCACCGTTGCCCACCAAAAACTCGCGCAGCCCCTCCTGCGTATGACGGATATGATAATGGATGAGCATACCAGTACGCCCTACCACGAAGGTCTCTGCAGAAAGGAAAAGCAACAGGGGTACCATACAAAGCGGATGAAAACCCGTAATCTGCCACTTCAGCAGAAGGTAGTCAATGATTCCTGTTACAGCAACCATGAGGGCTGAACTGATAAGCATCGGTAACAGGAGTTTGATATTGATAGCTGATATTTTCATGTTAAAGTGTTATTACGTTGTTTGTTAAATTTATGACCGACGGCATGTTGCTGACAATCAATACAGAAGATCCATCGTTTGTCAGTTTACGAAGAATACGGACGATCTCGTTCGTCGCCTCCCAGTCAAGAGTAATCTCAGGCTCGTCAATCAGCACCAGACGACGCTGTTGGCTGGCAGCTGACTCCAACAATTCCAAATATTGTTCTGTAGCAGTCAGGTCGCTCCACAGCCGATGATTCTCCTGCTCCGGCTGTTTTATCTGACGGTTTGCGGCAAGGTCAAAGAGCAGCTTCCTTACGTCGCTGACCTTGTCTTGTCCAGGAATGGGCACCAAGCGGCTAGGCACATAAGCCATCTGCCTACGGAAATAAGGTGCGGAAAGAGGTGTCAGCAGTTCCCCATCGATACTGATGTGACCGCCATCAATAGGCAGAAAGCCCATAATGGCACGCAACAAAGTGGTCTTTCCCGTTCCTTTCGGTGCGGAAATACACGCTAACTGACCATCATTTACCGTCAGCGAGACTGTTTGTCTCAGCGGTTTGAGGATAACATTGTGCAGTTCTAACATAATTTCTATGTGCAAAGTTACAAATAATTCATAATTCATAATTCATAATTCACAATTATTTTTTACCTTTGCACCATATTTTTTATGGAGACAGCCAAGAAAACAGGTAAAAGACGCATGCTCGCCGAATGGGAAAGGCAGAGTGCAGTACAGTTGACGTGGCCCCACGAGGACACCGACTGGCGTGACATGCTGCCTGAGATTACAGCTGTCTTTGAACAGATGGCACACGAAATCAGCCAGCACGAAAGACTCATCAAGGTTGATTTCATTCCCACCAACGACACTTGGGCACGCGATCATGGTTTTATTACCGTTGAGGAAGACAGGCAACTGATGCTACTTGACTTCAAGTTCAACGGCTGGGGCGAGAAATTCCCTGCCGAACTGGACAATCAAATCAACCGCCAGCTCTACGAACGTGGCATTGTGACGGGTATCTATGAGCCTCATCTGGACTTTGTGCTTGAAGGCGGAAGCATTGAGAGCGACGGCAAGGGAACCGTGTTTACCACAAGCTGTTGTCTGATGGCGCCACATCGCAACCAGCCGCTGACACAGGAAGAGATTGAGGACAAACTGAAGGAATGGCTGGGAGCCGAGCGCATTGTCTGGATCAATCACGGTTCACTCATCGGTGACGATACTGACGGACACATCGACACATTGGTGCGCATCTGTCCTAACGACACCTTATTATATATAGGAGCCGATGACGAGCACCCTGACCTCAGGCTGATGGAACAGGAGCTGCAAGCGCTGCGCACACTGGAGGGACGTCCCTACCGCCTGCTGCGCCTGCCCATGCCCCACCCCATCTATGACGGTGAAGACCGTCTGCCTGCTACCTATGCCAATTATCTGGTTGTCAACGGTGCCGTGCTCTACCCCACCTACGGACAACCGGACCTTGACAACGAAGCACGCAACATCATCCAGCAGGCCTTCCCTGACCGTGAGATGGTCGGCATCGACTGCCGTCCCGTCATCCGCCAGCATGGCAGCCTGCATTGCTGCACCATGCAGTATTACTAAAAGAAAAAAGTAAAGAACATGAAGATAGGACTGATACAACAGCACAACACGGCCAACCGCGAAGACAACAAACAGCGGTTGGCAGAGAAGATAACGAAGCTGGCACACGACGGTGCCGAGCTCATCGTCTTACAGGAACTGCACAACGGATTGTACTTCTGTCAGGAGGAGAACGTCGATTCGTTCAACCAGGCAGAACCCATCCCAGGCCCCTCGACGGAGTTTTACGGTGCACTGGCCAAACAGTTGCAGGCGGTCATCGTCACCTCGCTGTTCGAGCGTCGT
>CAMVQS010000087.1 GCA_947169685.1 uncultured Prevotella sp.
ATCGAGGAACGACGGCCAAGGCTTGTTCTGCATGGCAAACGCCTCAAGACGTCCCATCAGAATACAGTTCGTGATGATCAGTCCTACATACACGGAGAGCTGCACGCTCACGTCGTAGGCAAAAGCCTTCAGAATCTGAGACACGATAGTCACAAGAGCTGCCACAACAACCAGCTGCACCACGATACGGATGCGGTTGGGGATGGTGTTGCGGATGATGGAAATAATTGTATTCGAGAATGCTGTGATTACCGTTACAGCCAAGCCCATCACAATGGCAGGCTTCAGCTGAGACGTAACGGCAAGGGCAGAACAGATGCCCAACACCTGACCAAGAATAGGATGGTCAATGTTCAACGGGTTAGTAAAAACCTCTCTATTTTGTTTACTGAATAATGCCATAGTTATTTCTCCTTTAAGAATTTCTCATACTGTTTAAAACCGTCACGAAGCATGTCGCGCACGCCATTCGACGTCAGTGTTGCACCAGTAACAGCATCCACCTCGTAGGCTTTCTTGCTGTCTTCTACTTTCTTCTCTACGCCAATGGCCACGTTGCCATTCTCATCAAAGATTTTTTTACCTTGGAACTTCTCTTGCCATTCCTGCGAATCTTTAATCTCAGCACCCAGACCAGCAGTTTCACTCTCATGATCAAAGTATGCGCCATAGACTGTATTTTTGTCTTCATTCAGTGAAATGAAGCCGCTAATACCAGCCCAGAGTCCCATACCCTTGAGAGGGAAGACATATTTGGTCTGCCCATCTACCTTGAAATAGTAGATATAGGGTTTACGTTCCTTACCTTCTCCGATAGAGTCAACCTTGGTCAGCAGCTTATGATAAGTTGCATCAGCCTCGACGTCGTCCAAACCACGAATATTAAGCGAATTAAGAATCTGCTTCTCTTTATCAAGGGCGACGTTTGTATCTTGCATAGGCTTCAGAGCCTGATAGACGAAAGCCAGCAGGAAGGCCACGATGACCACGAGCACGGCACTATATATAATAATGTACGTGTTAGAGTTTGTATTCAGTTTCATTTGGTACCTCCTCTCTTTAAGCGTTTCGAGATATTACGCTCCACAATGAAATGGTCGATCGTAGGAGCAAACATATTACCAAAGAAGATGGCAAGCATCATACCCTCAGGATAGCCGGCATTCATCACACGGATGATAACAGCCATTGCACCAATCAGGAAACCGTAGATGTACTGACCGCATGTGGTACGACAAGACGTCACAGGGTCAGTAGCCATAAACACAGCACCGAAAGCGAAACCGCCAAGGATGAACTGATGCCACCAAACCATGTCGGTCTTGCCCGTCTGCTCGAAGAGGACTGCCATCAGGGCACCACCCACGAACACGCTCAGCATGGTACGCCAAGAGGCGATACCCGTCCAGAGCAGGATCACAGCACCAATGGCAATGGCAATGACGCTGGTCTCACCGATGGAACCGGGGATGAAGCCGTAAACCATATCGAGGATAGAAGCATCGGGCGTGATGTTCTGAGCCACCTGACCAAGCGGTGTAGCAGCCGTAAAGGTGTCGGGCAGGTTGTTACCCAGTCCGAAGATGCTCTCCTGAGCCACCCACACCTTGTCGCCGGTCATCACCGAAGGATAGGAGAAGAACAGGAACATACGCGCTGCAATGGCGGGGTTAAAGATGTTCATACCCGTACCACCGAAAATCTCCTTACAGAAGATGACCGAGAAGGCACAGGCCAGAGCCAGCATCCACAGCGGACAGCCAACGGGAACAATCAGCGGAATGAGAATACCGCTGACGAGATAACCCTCTTGGATTTCCTCGCCTTTCCACTGTGCCCAGGCAAACTCAATGCCGAGACCTACCACATAGGAAACGATAATCTTGGGCAGAACAGCCAGGAAGCCGAAACCGAAGATTTCCCAAAATGTGGCTGTTGCCAGCGTTCCGGCTGCCAGATAGTTCTGATAGCCGATATTGTACATACCAAACAGCATGGCAGGCATCAGGGCGATAACCACCATACTCATAATACGCTTCGAATCGATAGCATCGTGGATGCTGACACCCGTCTTGGCCGTTGCATTCGGCACATAGAGGAACGTCTCGAATCCGTCGAAGATGCTACGGAAAGCGTGCAGCTTACCTTCTTTCTCGAAGTTGGGCTTTATCTTATTGAGATAATTTCTTAATGCTTTCATAACCGTTATGCGTTTTCTTTACGTAAATTATTAAGTCCTTCGCGGACAATACGTTGCAGTTCAAGCTTCGAGGAGTCCACGAACTCTGCCACAGCGAAGTCCTCAGGCGAAACCTCGTAGATGCCCAACTGTTCCATACGGTCGATATCACCGGCAATAAT
The DNA here is from genome assembly GCA_947169685.1 of uncultured Prevotella sp. Taxonomy (GTDB): domain Bacteria; phylum Bacteroidota; class Bacteroidia; order Bacteroidales; family Bacteroidaceae; genus Prevotella. The sequence goes on from CAMVQS010000087.1 coordinate 2,362, forward strand.
AGCCTTGATGAGGTATTCGCCATAAATATCCATAGGCAGCACCTTGTCGTATTCGCCACTCATGATCATGTGGCGTTCCCCACCCTTCACGCGGGCATCAAGTGCATACTGCTTCTTGCCGAAGAGCCAAGAGAAGTAACTACGATTGGCAGAGAACTGTCCAAAGCGCGGCATGATCCATCCCAGCATCTCGTCGTTGTCATTACCCTCGGGAATGATGCAGACCTCAGAGGTATGAGCACCCAAGAAACCATCCTTCGTAGTGGGACATCCCGTCAACGGATTACCATTGATAATACGTACGGAGTGGTCGGCATCATAACTGTTGCTGACTAAGGTTGCCAGTTCCTGGCCCACCAGCATGTCTGCATAGGCAGGACTGTTGACCTCGCTACCTGCCAAGGCAACGGTACGCGTCAGGTTCACCTTACCCGTATTCAGCAGACGGCCAATGAAGAGCACAACCGTCGGGTCACCGATGGTCCAAACCACCTCGCCTTTGTTGACCGGGTCGATATGGTTCACCTGCACACCGACGTTTCCTGCCGGGCACTTTCCATCAAACACGTTCACCTCCACATCACGATAGTTCTCCATCGAGGAATGAACACCTACGCCCAGATAAGTCTTGGCCATCTTGGACAGAGCCGTCAGTCCAGCCTGGAAGTCCATTTCCTGACCTTTCAGCTCGAAATCGAAACTACCTGCCAGCGGCTTGTCGCGTAAGGCAGAAACAAAGATAGCCTTCGGAGTGGTGTCGGGATTCGTAGAGACAGCATAAGGCAACTGGTTGATGTAGCCGAAGAGACCTGCCTCGAGCAGCAGCTCCTTCACCTCCTCACCAGTCATCTTGCTGGCATCCTTCACACCAAAGTCCTTGAATTCCTGATTAGCATCAGCATCTACCCGCACGCTGAGCACCTTTCTTCTGTCTCCCCGCTCCACAGCGGTAACCGTACCGCTTACCGGTGAGGCAAACTTGACAGACGGGTAGTTTTTGTTGACGAACAAAGCGTCACCGGCCTTGACCTTGTCACCTTCCTTGACAACAACCTTGGGAACGACTCCTTCGAAGTCAGCAGGCATCAACGCATACTTGCCGCTCGACTTCAGCTGGATTTTCTTCTCCTCAGCCTTGCCTTTCAGGTTAATGTCCAAGCCTTTGTGTAACTTGATTACATTTGCCATATTGTTGAATATTTGATAGATTCAGAACAGTTGCAGGCGCAAAATTACATAAAAATATGTACATTTAAAAGAAAAAACGCCAAAAATATGCCGTTGTGCCAAGAAAATTGATTAATTTTGTATCAAAATTGGAAGCATATCAAGAAATTTAAGCAAATCATAAGCGGAGTCATCTGGGTTGTAATAGGTTTTTTCGCCCTGCTCTTTACACTCACTCACGTACCCCAAGTGCAGCGTTTCATCGGCTCGAAAGTTGCCCATGAACTGTCGGAGAAGCTGGGCACGGAAGTCAGTGTGGGACGTGTTGACCTGGGATTCTTCAACCGCATCATCATCGACGACGTCCTGATACTCGACCAACGGCAGAAGGAGATGCTGAAGGCTTCGCGTGTCTCTGCCAGGATTGACCTGCTGCCGCTGCTCGACGGACGTATTTCCATCTCCACAGCACAGCTCTTCGGTGCACGTTTCCAGCTCTACAGGGACAGCGCACGTGCCGACATGAACCTGCAGTTCGTACTGGACTCCCTGGCTTCGCGCGACACCACAAGCCATACCCCACTCGACCTGCGCATCAACTCACTCATTATACGCCACAGCAGCGTGAGTTACGACCAGCTCGATGCCGAACAGACAGAGGGACTGCTGAACCCTGCACACATGGACTTCTCGGACATCAGCGCCAACCTGACACTCAAGGCATTCAAGGAGGACTCCCTCAACCTGAACATCAAGAAGCTCTCCTTCCGCGAACAGTCGGGACTACAGGTCAAACGGCTCACCATGCACGTGATTGCCTCCGATAAACAGGCTACGCTCAAGGACTTCCTGCTGCAACTGCCACGCTCCAACCTCGTGTTGGGCGACATCACAGCCCACTACCAGTTCCGTGACAGGCATTATGTGTCAGGTTCCCTGTTCTATCAGGGCACCGTCGAGGAGTCTGACATCACGCTGGCAGACATCAGCAGTCTCGTCCCCAAGATACAGACCGTCACCAGCAGTCTCAAGGTAGCCTCCACATTCAGCGGAACAGACAACAGCATCGATATTCCCAATCTGCTGGCCACTTCTGACGACAACACCATAGAGATTCATGCCCACGGCTTCGTCCACCATTGGGACGTCAGCCCTGCCTGGCAGGTGCAGACAGACCGCATCCGCCTGTCGGAAGGTAGCACGGCCTACATCAAGGACATGATAGCCAACCCTCAGGTAGCCGACATCATCAATCGTTTGGGCAACGTCAACGTGACTGGTCAAGCCGAGGGCATGGGGCACAGTATCAACAGCGAAGTCCATCTGCAGTCGGACGCTGGCGACATTGATGCCGACTTCAACATGAACCAGCAGCAACAGTTTACCGCTCATGTCAGCAGCAGTAGTCTGCTGTTGAACCGGCTATTGGCACGCGAGGATTTCGGAGAGGTGGCAATGGATTTCGAAATCGAAGGACAAAGTAATGATAAGGGACTGTATTCCATCTTATTAGACGGAGTTATTACACGTTTGGTTTATCGTGGATATCAGTACAACGACATGGGTGTCAGCATCAGTTATTCGCCTCAGGAGATAAGCGGGAGCATCGACATCAACGACCCCAATATCCAACTCGTAGCCGATGGTATTTTGACGCGACGAGGCAACACTTCCGACGTGCAGCTGCAGGCTAAGGTGACCAACTTCTCTCCCACCACATTGAACCTGACGCACGACTGGGAGGGTACGACATTCAGTGCCGATATCGATGCCAACTTCACCGCCAGCAGTCTCAACGATGCAGTGGGAAGTATTGACATCAGTCAGTTCAACATGTTGTCCGAGAACAGAAACTACACCCTGAAGCATCTGAACATCGTCAGCGGATACGACGAGATGAAGCAGCACTTCGTCAGCCTGAAGAGCGACTTCGCCATCATGCACCTCAAGGGTTCCTTCGACTATGCTGCCCTGCCACAGAGCTTTGCCAACCTGGTGCGTCACTACCTGCCCACGCTGCCTGGTTTGCCGACACAGAAGCCCACCGACAATAACTTCGCCTTCCAGCTGAACGTGTTCCGCTCCGACTGGCTCAACCTGTTGGGCGTTCCCCTCACCCTGCAGGACCCGTTCATGGTCAGCGGATTTGTCAACGACAGCCAACAGACCGTCAGCATGATGGGCGGATGCGCGGGGTTCACCTATAACGAGGAACGCTATTCGGATGCTGCGCTGCACATAGGAACGGTCAATGACACCCTGCGGTGCGCCGTCGATGTGGTGAAACACATGAACAACGGACAAGACTACGCCCTCTCTTTGCGTAGCGGAGCAGCCGACAACAAGCTCAACGCATCGCTGAGTTGGGACAATCACGACGAGCAGCGCATGAGCGGCACTCTCAACACCGCCAGCCGCTTCTTCCTGTCGCCTGACGGACGGCAGACGGGCGTTATTTCCGTGCTTCCCTCACAGATTGTACTGCGCAATACCGATTGGCAGATTGAGCCATCCGAAGTTGTCTATGCCCCGAACAACCTCTCCGTCAACCACTTCATGGTCAAGCACGGACAGCAGCACATCATTATTGACGGAAAAGTTTCTGACAATCCTGCCGACCAACTTACCGCCGACATCGTGGATGTAGATGTGGAGTATATCCTCGATATCGTCAATTTCCACTCCGTCGATTTTGCTGGACTGGCCAGCGGTAAGGCCTATGCTTCAAACATCTTCGACAACCCAGAGGCCAATGCGGAGCTCACTGTCCAGCAGTTCCAGTTCGAACACGGACGCATGGGTACACTCCACGCCAACGCGAAATGGGACAATGCCAAGAAGATTATTGACATCAACGCCATCTCCAATGACGGGCCCGATGCCATGACCTTCATCAACGGTTATGTTGACCCCTCCAGCCCAGGCTACATCGACCTCGACATCAAGGCAGTGGGCACACACATCGACTTTGCCCAGTCGTTCACCGACTCGTTTGCCGACCGTGTGGAAGGTCAGGGACAAGGTGCCGTACGACTCTATGGACCGCTGAACAACATCAATCTTACAGGACTGCTCGTCATTGACGGAGAGATTGACGTGCGGCAACTCAACACCACCTACGCCCTACGCTCCGACACCATTTACTTCGTGCCTGACGACATTCGCATGCAACATTGTGCCATCTACGACAAGGAAGGACACAAGGCCACCGTTGACGGCTATCTGCACCACCAGCACCTCACCCGTATGACGTTCGACCTCAGCATAGAAGCCGAGAACCTGCTGGGTTACGACTTCAAGGACTTCGGCAGCGAAATCTTCTACGGAACGGTCTATGGCACAGGAAGTGTCTTTATACAAGGACGTCCAGGACGCGTTTCCCTCGACATTGACGTCACGCCCGAGAAGAACTCCGTCTTCGTTTATAATGCCAGCACGCCCGATGCCATTACCAACCAGGAGTTCATCACGTGGGAAAGCGCATTGGACAGCCGGCTTGCGGAGCATGCTGC
>CAMVQS010000088.1 GCA_947169685.1 uncultured Prevotella sp.
AACAGCGTCCTGAATGATGAGTCCCGCCAGCATGAAGCCGAAGATGGCGGTGATGTGGGCAATGGTGCCGTTACCCCGATCATTCGGGTCAACGGGCATCTTGTTTTCCAGAAGCTCGTCAGAATAGACGCACTGGAACTTACGTTTGGGGAACGTCTTGTCGCGTTTGAAGCGGTTGCGGAGGGCACGTGCCAGCGGGTCACCCTTCACCTTCCAGAACTCAGCCACCTGAATCTTGCCAGGGTCGAGCTTCAGGGCTGCCCCCATCGACGAAAAGAACTTGGCTTTCGTCTGGCAAGACATGAGGATGAGCAGTGCCTTGTCCTTCAGCGAGTCGATGGCGTCGATGATGTAGTCGTATTCCTCTAAGCAAAACTGAGAGGCGGTCTCTGCCGTGAAGATTTGTTGCAGGGCAGTAATCTCTGCCAAGGGATTGATGGTAAGCAGACGCTCCTTCAGGACATCCACCTTCACCTCTCCTACGGTCTTTGTCGTTGCCATCAGCTGGCGGTTGATGTTCGTGACAGACACACAATCGGAATCCACTATCGTCAACTGCCTGATACCTGAACGCACCAGACTCTCAGCACACCACGAGCCGACGCCGCCCACACCGAAGATGATGACACGCTTCCCAGCGATGCGGCTCATCGCCTCATCGCCCAGCAGGAGTTCTGCCCTGCGGAATATGGGTTGTTCTGTGGTCATGAACTGTCGCGATGTCTCTATTTAACAACCTTTGGTGTCCAGTTCTTGAAAAAGCGCAGCACTTTCTCCTGATTATATCCCTGTCCCTCTTCCAAGAAGCTCGAATCCTGAATATGAATGACCTTACCGGCGTCATCGAGAACGACGAACACGGGGAAACCGAAACGACCACAATTGTTCAGTCGCTTCATCAAGGCGGCCGCCTGCTTTTTCTTTTCCTCACTGCCCGACTTACGGGGATTGTAGTTCACATGGATATACACGAAGTTCTCGTCAATGAGCTTGCTGATGGTCGCGTCTTTCGTGATGAAATCAGCAAAGCACAGACCTTCGCAACGTGAATGAGAAGCCCCGAAACATACCGACTTTCGCCCCGAAACATACCGACTTTCATGCCGAAACACGGCACCTTTCTCTAGGCAAGAGGAGTTAGGAGGAGTGGAGGAGTGCAGACATTACTGAATACACACCACAAGCCCTACGTCACATTTGTCTCCACTCCTGTACTCCCCCACTCCTACACTCCTGAAAAAATTAAACACTAAGTGCCATCCGTCACAGAATGGTGCAGAATATCCCAGAAATTTGGAGCGTGTTGTGTTTTTTTATATCTTTGCAGGCAGAAACAAAAAATAATAGACTGATGATGTACAAAAGCCGACTTCTCCCCAACACGCGAATAGATGTTGCCGACGCCCTGCGAGGAATCGCCGTGGCAGGCATCATCCTGTATCACTCCGTGGAACACTTCAACATCTTCACCCAAGAGCCCATTCTCCACGCATTGCCCAGCGACCAGACGGTGGCTGACGTGCTGGCCTGGCTGCTGTCAGGTAAGATGTATGGCATCTTCGCCATGCTCTTCGGCTTGAGCTTCTTCATCATGAACGACAACCAGCAGCAGAAGGGCAAATGCTTCTCCGGGCGCTTCGCCTGGCGCATGTGCCTGTTGTTTATGTTTGGTGTCATCAACTTGGCCTTCTACGATGGCGACATCCTGATGCACTATGCGTGCTATGGCCTGCTGCTCATCCCTGTCAGCTACCTGCCGTCACGAGCGGTTTGGTGCATCATCGGCCTGCTGGCCATCCAACCCGTGGAGCTGTTCTGTCTGCTGACAGGCTACACTATCGACCATTCCATCATGTGGGAGATGTATGAAAAACTCACCAGCGCACACGAACACGCCACGTTCTGGGAGAACACCCTCACAAACCTAAGATACGGCTTTGAGGAGAATTTCCGCTACAATGTGTTCAGCGGACGATTGACGCAGCTGCTCTGCCTCTTTATCCTCGGCATGCAGCTTGGGCGACAGCGAATGTTCTACAACGAGGGACGAAACCTGCAGATATGGCATAAGATTCTCATAATTTCAACAGCTGTTGTCATCGTCCTGAGTTTTCTTAACTTTGGCAATCTGGAAAGCTGGCTCAAGCCTATCTACAACTTCATCATCCTCCTGATGATTGTATCGGCGGTGGTTTCTGCATGGTATGCCTTCGAAGGGGTTCGCAAAGTGCTTCATCACCTGTGCATCTTCGGCCGCATGAGTCTCACCAACTATCTGCTGCAGTCCATTATCGGCTGTTTCATCTTCTGTGGCTACGGCCTCGCCTGCTATTACAAGCTGGGCATTACCTACGCCGTGCTGGTAGGAGCAGGTATGGTCACCGCGCAATACCTCTTCGCCCGCTATTGGTTTAGCAGCCATCCTCGCGGTCCGCTGGAGGGCTTATGGCGAAAGCTCACGTGGATAGGGAAAAGTGATTAAATATTTTACAGAAATGAACATAAGAAATGATGGAAACAGATAGGTTCATACTACGTCCATGGCAGGAAAGTGATGCCGAAACACTGTTTAAATTCGCCAGCGACCCGGAGGTTGGTCCCCGTGCCGGCTGGCCACCGCATAAGTCCGTAGAGGAGAGTCTGGAGATTATCCGAACAGTCTTCAACACAGAAGGGATGTGGGCGGTAATATGGAAAGAGTCAGGCGAGCCCATTGGTTGTGTGGGCTACCTACCGGCATCTGCATCGAACCTGAAGATTGCCGAAGATCAAGCAGAGGTAGGTTATTGGATAGCCCGCCCATTTTGGGGCAAAGGCATTTGTACGGAAGCACTTCGGTTGGTCATAGACTATTGTTTCAATGAAAAGGGCTTCACCATGCTTTGGGGCGACTACTTTCCTTCAAACCCTGCGTCTGGCCGCGTGATGGAGAAATGCGGATTTGTTGACACGGGCGAGGAGACACTATGTCCCAATTTGGAAGTCGGCTCAGACCGTCCAGTAAGAGTAATGCAACTGATTAAAAAGAAATAATTATTTGGCAATAACCATAATAATCTGTACCTTTGCACAAAAAAGGAAATGAAACAAGAAATAAGCCCTCAAGAGAGTTGTCGCGCAGAAGCGTTCAGCATGTGGATGTCATCCCCCATGCCAATGGTGACATTGACGAAGACGTTTGATGTCAGCCGTTTACGGAAAGTGAGTCGGAAAACGGGAATCAAATTTACAGTGCTTTTGTGCTGGTGCATCTGTAAGGCAGCCAGCAGCATCGAGGAGTTTTTCCTCCTGCCTGTTCCTGGCCATTTGTACCGTTTTGACAAACTGGCTGTAAATGTCATCGTGCTGAACGAGAAAGGCGGCATTACATTGTGTGATGTGCCTTATTCCGAAGACATCAAACAGTTCAATACCGACTATCTGGATGTGACCCGACTGGCAGCGAAGACCTGTCAGAGCTCATCGCTGGAAGATTCCATGATTATTGGCACTTCGGCATTGCCACACACAGAGTTGGATGCGATCGTCAACCAGTATTCTGCTCGTTGGAACAATCCGTTTCTTGCGTGGGGAAGGTACAGGAAAGGCCTGTTTAAGACCACGCTACCCATATCCCTTCAGTTTCACCACGCCCAGATGGATGGTATGCAAGCCTGCCGTTTCCTGAATAACTTGCAGAACGAGATAAACATGACATAGACTTGACTTAAGCCAAGAAATAATCGTTTCGGGCAAGAAATGAGGCATATTCACTTGACATATGCTTCAAAAAAGCCTACCTTTGTAGCAGACAAAAAAGAATGTTTAATTTTTAAAAAAGAGTTGACTATGAGTAAGATAAAGACAATAGGCATTCTGACGTCGGGCGGTGATTCCCCTGGCATGAATGCAGCTATCCGTGCCGTGACACGTGCAGGAATCTACAACGGTTTCACCATCAAGGGAATCTACCGAGGCTACGACGGACTCATCAAGGGTGAGGTAAAGACCTTCACCACCGAGGATGTCAGCGGCATCATTACCCGTGGCGGCACCATCCTGAAGACCGCCCGCAGCAAGGAGTTTATGACACCCGAAGGCATGCAGAAAGCCTATGAGACTTGTCAGAAGGAGGAGATTGACGCCCTTGTGGTAATCGGCGGTAACGGCTCGCTGACGGGTGCCTGGAACTTCGGCGTGGAGTACGATTTCCCCGTTATCGGTCTTCCTGGAACCATTGACAACGACCTCTACGGCACTGACGCCACCATCGGTTACGACACCACGATGAATACCATCATGGAATGTGTGGATCGTATCCGCGACACAGCCAACTCACATGAACGTATCTTCTTTGTCGAGGTGATGGGTCGTGATGCCGGTTTCCTGGCACAGAACTGCGCCATCGCCTGTGGTGCCGAGGCAGCCATCGTGCCTGAGGAGACCACCGATGTCGATCAACTGGCAGAATTCATGTCACGTGGCATCCGTAAGTCTAAAAAGTCGTGCATCGTCATTGTGTCCGAGAGTCCCAAGTGTGGTGCCCTCTACTATGCAGACCGTGTGAGAAACGAGTTCCCTGAGTTCGATGTACGTGTATCCATTCTTGGACACTTGCAGCGTGGCGGTAGCCCCTCGGCCCGTGATCGTATCCTGGCCAGCAGTACTGGTGTCGGCGCCATCAAAGCCATCAAGCAGGGACAGCGCAACGTCATGGTGGGCTATCGCAACAACGATATCGTCTATGTGCCCTTCTCGGAGTGTATCCGCACCGACAAGCGTTTCGACAAGCGCCTCATTACGGTGCTCAACGAATTGAGCATCTAAGGAACCGCTATTCCCTGACTATTACGCTACCGCTGGCCTGATGAGTGGCCAGAATGAGCACTTCGGCAATCTGTACATGGGCAGGAGCATTGGCAGCAAAGACGGCAACATCGGCAATGTCATCACCTGTCAGTGGTTTGATGCCCTTATAGACATTGGCTGCACGGTCGTTGTCACCATGGAAACGGATATTGCTGAAATTCGTCTCAACAAGGCCAGGCTTCAGGTTCGTGACACGGATGGCGGTATTGGCCACATCGATACGTAGTCCGTCGGACAGAGCCTTCACGGCAGCCTTCGTGGCACAATAGACATTTCCTCCGGCATAGGCAGCATCGCCAGCCACAGAGCCCACATTGATGATATGACCACTATTGCGCTGTACCATACCTGGCACCACGAGACGCGTCATCGTGAGCAAGCCCTTGATGTTTGTGTCAATCATGGTTTCCCAATCGTCCAAGTCGCCCTCGTATTCCGGCTCCAACCCCAAGGCTAAGCCTGCATTGTTCACCAGCACGTCTATCTTCTGCCACTCAGCAGGGAGTCCGCCAATGCACTTCTTTGCCTGTTCACGGTCTCTCACATCGAACGCCAGCGTCAACACTTCCGTTGCCAGTTCCTTTTTGATTTCTGCCAGACGAGATTCGTTTCTTCCTGTCAGGATTAACTTGTCGCCATTCTCAGCAAACTTCCTGGCACAAGCCAGTCCGATACCGCTTGTAGCACCTGTAATCAATACTATCTTCTTCATCGTTTTCTTTTTAGCATTATATGATTTTGGTTACAAAGATAGGAAATTATGATGAATTGTGAATGATAAATCACAAAATATTTTGTTCTTTGCTCACTTATTCGTACTTTTGCACATCAATTAAACCAAACCTAAAATGAGAAAGATTTTAATTTGTACGATGTGTCTGCTGACGGCTTTCTGCCTGCAAACATTTGGCCAGACAAAGGCACAGACACTACAGCACATCAGGGAGCTGTATGCCCAGGCGAAGGAGAAGGTGGCACAGAACGGTAAGGACGGCAAGTCGCCCAAGGACATGACCATCACGCTGAACCGGCTGGAGGACGAAGAGGTGGAGCTCTACGACATGTTGACCATCACCTACTACTTCGACGAGACACAGACAGAAGGCGTAACAACCAAACAGCCTTACTTCATCGTGGAGAACTGGAGCAACCACGGACACCTCAGATACCGTGAAGTGCTGCTCAACCCCACGAGCCAGAAGGTCATCTTCTGCTACATGAGGGGCGAGACCGACGGCGGTTTCGTCGTGGAGTCACGCTACTACTACAACGAACAAGGAACATGCATTGAGACGAAGCATAACACGCCCAACAGCTGGACGACAGAAGACTCGGAGAAGGAGAATGCGGAGTTCTACCTTGAGATTTTCGGCATGGTGAACTACAACGGTTACTTTACCCCACTGGACGTTAACGCTCCCCAAAAGCGCACGACACCCAAGGCTCAGCGCTTGAGCCACATCCGCGAGATCTACGCACAAGCCAAGGACAGGGTTGCCAGCAACGCCACCAAGGAAATGCCCGACGAGCTATATATCACCATCCATGACCTGGGCGACGACATGCCGCCAAGGACGACGGACATCAAGTTCTACTTCGACGCCAAAGGCTGCTACTTCATCAGCCGCCACGCCACATCGATGATGAGTGACGGATACGAAGAACTGCTCTTTGAGCCGAACAGCCAGGACCTGATATTCTCATATACCCGAGGGCGTGAGGAAGGGCAGGAGTTTGAATGGCGTTACTACTACGACGAGAACGGCAACTGCATAGAGACCAAGACGAATAACACCGACGAGACAGACGAGGGTTTCTATGACAAACGCATGGCTAAGGACTTGCAAGCCATTTTCCGTAAACTGACGGAATAACAACTTGAACGAACAGAACAGCAACAAATAAATTGCACAAAACGGTCAATTTGTGCACAAGTTGGCCGATTTTGTGCATTTTATTTGGCTGTGTGCGCAAAAAGTAGTACCTTTGCAGCCGATTTTGAAATTTCAATATTATACATTAATTAATAATATGGCTTTAAAGATTGTTGTGCTGGCCAAGCAAGTGCCAGACACCCGT
>CAMVQS010000089.1 GCA_947169685.1 uncultured Prevotella sp.
GCGTCGGCTTCTTGCAGACGATATTCTCGGGTTGAACTATCTGATTTCTATCCATTTTCTTATTTCACTATTTTACTATTGTACTATTTTACAATTGTCAAATCGTAAATGGTCAAATTGTCAAATGCTTTAAAGCTTCGACGATTTCTTCAGGATCGGGAACGATACCACCCAGACGACCAAACTGCTCAACAGGCACAGCACCGTTCACAGCCAGGCGAACATCCTGTACCATCTGACCAGCATTGATCTCAGCCACGAGGATACCCTTCACCTTCTTCGACAACTCAGCAATCTGCTTCTCTGGGAACGGGAACAACGTAATGGGACGGAACAGACCGACCTTAATACCCTGCTCGCGGGCAATCTCCACAGACTTCTCAGCAATGCGGGCAGCAGAGCCGAAAGCTACGATAGCATACTCGGCATCGTCCATCTGTTGCTCCTCAAAGCGCACCTCATTCTCCTGAATCTTAGCATATTTCTCCTGTAGGGCAATGTTGCGCTGCTCCATGATCTCAGGCTTCAGCTCGAGCGACGTGATAACCACACGCTCACGGTTCTTGGGCTTACCTGTAGAAGCCCAGGGACACTGCTTAATGACCTCCTCGTCCGTACGACGGGGCTTGAACGGCGGCAGTACCACCTTCTCCATCATCTGACCAATGACACCGTCAGAGAGAATCATAGCAGGGTTGCGATACTTGAAAGCCAACTCAAAGGCGAGGTCAACAAAATCGGCCATCTCCTGAACAGACGATGGAGCCAGTACAATGACCTTATAGTCGCCATTACCACCACCACGGGTTGCCTGGAAATAGTCACCCTGCGAGGGCTGGATGGTTCCCAGACCTGGGCCGCCGCGCTGCACGTTCACAAAGACGCCAGGCACCTCGGCACCAGCCATGTACGTGATACCCTCCTGCATCAGGGCGATACCTGGTGACGACGAAGAAGTCATGGCACGCTTGCCAGCACCGGCAGCGCCATAGACCATGTAGATAGATGCCAGCTCACTCTCTGCCTGTACCACCTTCATACCAGTGGTTTCCCATGGCTTCAGTTCAGCCAGCGTCTCAATCACCTCACTCTGCGGAGTAATAGGATAGCCGAAATAGCCGTCGCATCCGCAACGAATAGCAGCATGGGCGATAGCCTCATTGCCTTTCATCAACACAACTTCACGTTCTTCTGCCATAACTTACTCCTCCACTTTTTTACGATACACGGTGATACAACCATCGGGGCAGACGATGCCACACGAAGCACAGCCCACGCAGGCCTCTTCGTTGACAGCCTCCACGTAGGGGTAGCCGTGCAGATTCACTTTGTTGGCCAGGGCGATAACCTTCTGGGGGCAGGCGATGATGCAAAGCTGACATCCCTTACACCTTTCAGTATCCACCACAATGGCGCCTTTCATTTTTGCCATAATTTAGTATTTGTTATTTTATGGATTATACATATCCTTACAATAGAAAGCCATGATGTCGTCGAGCATGCGCTTTGCTTCCACAGCGGGGCTCTCAGGGTCGAGTTCTATCGCCTTGATGTAGCAGTTGATAGCTTCGTGCCACTGCGACTGCTTCCTGTATTCGTTACCTTGCTGATAATACTCTTCGGCGGTCATTTGTAATACTCTTTCTTGCCCGCAGCGAGGGTATTCTTCATCAGCGAGCAGATGGTCATGGGGCCTACTCCACCTGGTACGGGAGTAATGTAAGAGCATTTCGGAGCCACCTCGTCGAACTTCACGTCTCCGCAGAGGCGGAAACCGCTCTTGCGCGAGGCATCTGGAACTCGGGTAGTACCTACGTCAACGATGACGGCACCCTCCTTCACCATGTCGGCCGTCACAAACTCCGGCTGTCCGATGGCGGCGATGATGATGTCGGCCTCGCGGCACTCTTCCTTCAACGTCTTGGAACGGCTGTGACAAACTGTAACCGTTGCATCGCCGTACTGCTTCTGCATCATCAGCTGTGCCATCGGCTTGCCCACGATGTTCGAGCGTCCAAGGATGACGCACTTCTTGCCAGAGGTCTCGATATGGTAGCGTTTCAGCAACGTGATGATACCCAACGGCGTGGCAGAGATGAAACACGGCAGGCCGATGGCCATGCGTCCCACGTTGATGGGATGGAAGCCGTCCACATCCTTGCGGTAGTCGATGGCCTCAATGATTTTCTGCTCGTCGATGTGCTTCGGCAGCGGCAGCTGCACGATGAAGCCATCCACGTCGCCATTGCGGTTCAGACGGTCCACACACGCCAGCAGCTCCTCCTCCGTCACGTCATCCTCGTAGCGGATGAGCGTCGATTTGAAGCCGCACTGCTCACAGGCCAGTACCTTGTTCTTTACATAGGTCTCCGAACCACCGTCGTGACCCACCAGCACGGCTGCCAGATGAGGCTGTTTGCCTCCCTGCGCCATGATATTCTTCACCTCTTCGGCAATCTCGGCCTTGATGGCCGTTGCCGTTGCCTTTCCGTCAATCAGTGTCATCTCTTTATACCTTTCATATTTTGCATGGCAGCAGCCATCTGAGCCATCTTTGAACGGTCGGCACCAGTCACCATACGCATCATCTTGCGCGTCTGGTCAAACTGCTTCATCAGACGGTTCACCTCCTCAATCTTCGTGCCTGAGCCCTTGGCAATGCGCAGCTTGCGGCTCTGGTTGATGATGTCAGGATTCTCACGCTCCTTCGGCGTCATCGAGTTGATAATAGCCTCGATGCCTTTGAAGGCGTTATCGTCAATATCAACGTCCTTCAGGGCCTTGCCCATACCAGGTATCATACCAGCCAGGTCCTTGATGTTACCCATCTTCTTGATCTGCTGTATCTGACCCATGAAGTCGTTGAAGTCAAACTTGTTCTTGCGGATTTTCTTCTCCAGGCGCTTTGCCTCTTCCTCGTCGAACTGCTGCTGGGCACGCTCCACAAGGCTCACAATGTCGCCCATGCCGAGGATGCGGTCGGCCATACGCTCCGGGTGGAACACGTCGATGGCCTCCATCTTTTCGCCCGTACCCACGAACTTGATGGGCTTCGTGACGACGGTACGGATACTCAGGGCAGCACCACCACGCGTGTCACCGTCAAGCTTCGTCAGCACCACGCCATCGAAGTCCAGACGGTCGTTGAACTCCTTCGCGGTGTTCACGGCGTCCTGACCAGTCATCGAGTCAACGACGAACAGCGTCTCGTCGGGCTGTACAGCCTCCTTCAGCGTGGCAATCTCGTTCATCATCTCCTCATCTACAGCCAGTCGGCCGGCGGTATCGATGATGACGACGGTATAGCTCTCCTGCTTGGCCTTGCGGATAGCGTTCTGGGCTATCTCCACCACGTTCTTGTTACCCTCTTCGGTATAGACGTCGCAGCCCACGCTCTCGCCCACCACCTTCAACTGCTCGATGGCTGCCGGACGATAGACGTCACAGGCCACCAGCAGCGGCTTCTTGTGCTGCTTCGTCTTCAGC
This sequence comes from uncultured Prevotella sp., assembly GCA_947169685.1. Lineage (GTDB taxonomy): Bacteria > Bacteroidota > Bacteroidia > Bacteroidales > Bacteroidaceae > Prevotella. Next base: position 3,487 of record CAMVQS010000089.1, read on the forward strand.
ATGTTGGCCAACTTACCCGTGAACGTGGTCTTACCCGAACCCTGCAGACCAGACATCAGAATGATAGCCGGACGGTTCTCCAGCTTCAGCTCTACGGCCTTGCCGCCCATCAGCTCCGTCAGTTCGTCGTGAACAATCTTCACCATCAGCTGGCTCGGCTTGATAGCTGTGAGCACGTTCATGCCCATTGCCTTCTGCTTCACGGTGTCCGTAAACTGCTTGGCTACCTTATAGTTCACGTCGGCATCCAACAGGGCACGGCGCACGTCCTTCAGCGTCTCCGCAACGTTAATCTCGGTGATTTTTCCTTCACCTTTCAGTATCTTGAACGACCGTTCAAGTCTTTCTGATAAATTCTCAAACATAACAATATCGATATTTCGGGCGCCAAAGGTACAAAGAAAAAACGAGATACACAAACATTACACCTCGTTTTTACCTATTTTATAATAGAAAATTCGCAGCCGCAATACTGCTGGTTATAAAACCCATACTTCTTGAGCAACTGGTTGCGACGTTCCTGCAGACCGCCTTTGCGCCAGTTGCGTGCCCAGAAACGAGTGCCAGGAACGGCCTGCTCGGCTGCAAGACCAGCCCGTTCTATCTGCTCCAGGCTTTTCCAGCGCGACGAGGCGAGCGTGGTGGCAAACCACTCGATGCCCAGTTCACTGGCCTTGCGGGCTGCTGCCGTCAGGCGCAGCGTGAAGCACTGTTCACAACGTCTGCCGCGCTCGGGTTCCTGCTCCATTCCACAAACGCTACCAAGCCAGCCATCATGGTCGTAGTCGTCGTCTATCCATCTGATGCCCAGCCCTTCGGCATGGCGTTTGCTCTCCTGCTTGCGAATCTCGTACTCCTCCATGGGAAAGATGTTGGGATTGTAATAGAAAATAGTAGGACGATAGCCATTGTTAAGCATCCACTCTACAATGGCCGACGAACAAGGCGCACAGCAAGCGTGCAGCAGAATATCAGTAGTCAGAGGCCTCTCGCTTTCCATATCTTATCCTTTGCAGCATTGATTTCCTGAAACTTTTTCTCAGCAGCCTTGCGGATATCCTCGCCCAAAGCAGCCACCTTATCTGGATGGTGCTCCAGTGCCAGACGGCGATAGGCCTTCTTCACTTCATCATCCGTGGCAGAGGGGCTGACGCCCAGCACCTTATATGCTTCCTCGAGCGTGTCGCCGCCCAGATTGAGCATAGAATCGACCTCGGAGGTCTGCAGGCGCATCCACTGGGCAACATCACGCAGGGCGGTAATCTCCAACTGAGGCACACTACCGTCGGCCTTCGCCACCATGACGAGGAAGTTCAGCAGTTGCAGGCGCTGGCCGTAGTTCATGCCCATGGCCATCTCAGCACAACACTGACGGACTGTCTGCTTAAAACCATTGGGACCTTGACGTTTCTGTTCGTCAAACAGACGCAAAAGTATCTGTTCTCCTTCACGAACAGCCTGCTCACCGAAGTTCTGACGCAGCATCTGGCGTACCATCTCCATCTCCGAGTGCATCACCTTGCCGTCGGCTTTGATGATGTAAGCCGTCAGCACCAGCAGCGAGAATAGAAAGCTACCACGTTGGTTAACATTAGTTCGACGCGGACCGTAACTGTTATCATCTTGATCTGACGAGAACGAACCGATACGCTGCTGGCCAACACCTCCTGTAACGAGATCAAACAGCCCACCCAGGATAATGCCAGCCAACGCCCCTAATGAGCCGCCCACCATGTAGCCGATAAAACCTCCTATCCAACTTCCGTATGCCATCTTTTTCTCTTTTTATGTGCAAAAGTACAAAAAACTCTAAACTCTAAACTCTAAACTCTAAACTTTTTTGTATTTTTGCACACAAAACCTACAAAATAATGAAAGAAAGACCTACAACAGAGCGCGTATTCAGCATCTTCAGTGAGCTGAACCGCATTCCACGTCCCTCGCACCACGAGGAGCTGGTAGCCGACTACCTTTGTCAGTTTGCAGAACGCCTGCAGCTGGAGTATGAACGCGACGCTGAGAACTGCGTCGTCATTCGTAAGCCTGCCACACCTGGGCATGAAACAGCTGAACCCATTGTGCTGCTCAACCACATGGACATGGTCTGTGTGGGCATGAAAGACCCACTGAATACCTCCATTGAGGCCTACGAGGAGAACGGCTGGATGAAGGCACGAGGCACCTCGTTAGGTGCAGACAACGGCATCGGACTATCGATGGCGCTGGCTGTGCTGGAGGACGACAGCATCACACACGGTCCCTTGGAGGTCATCACCACGACAAACGAGGAGGACGGTATGTCAGGCGCTTCGAACCTCAGCACCAGTTTCCTGCACGGGCGCAAGGTCATCAATCTGGATTCAGAGGACTACGACACCATCACCACTGGTGCTGCAGGTGCCACCCTACAGTTCCACCGCATCCCCATCGAACGTCAGCCTGTGCCGGCTGGCAAGCATCGGTGGTACAGCATCCGCATTGAGGGAGGACTGGGCGGACATTCTGGCGTGGATATTAACAAGGGACGCTGCAGTGCCGTCGTAGCTGCATGGGCCGTGTTAGCTGCGATTTACAACGACTACGACTTCCACGTGGCTGACATCCACATTGGCGAGGCCAACGCTTCTATCGCCTCTTCAGGCGAGATTATCATCTGCGTGCCTTCCGGCGAGGCCGCCGAGTTTGTCAAGCTGCAGGAAGAGAGCCTCAACGAGTGGCTGCATGAGGAATACGGACAGAACGACCCCAACATCCACTGCAACATCAGCAAATGCGAACCCCGTGAAAGTGTCATCAACAGCGAGGCCTTCGAGACGCTGATGGGCTGTCTGGAGCAGGTGCCGCAGGGCGTGGTAAAGATGAGCGAGGTGATGAAAGACACGGTGGAGACATCGAACAACGTGGGACGCATCGTGACGGAACAGGACCACATCTTCATATCGACCCACACGCGCAGCTTCGTGGATGCAGATATGGAGCAGTTGAGTCGTGAGATAGCTGACACATTCAGGAGCGGAGGAGCCACGTCAGAGATCATCATGTCGGCCCCTGCCTGGCAGGAGAACCAGCAATCGGACTTCCTGAAGCTGACGTCAGACACGTTCCAGGACGTGCTTGGCTGGCGTCCTCGCATGGTGGCTATGCACTTCGTGCTGGAGGCAGGCTACTTCGTGCAGAAGTATCCTGGCATCGAGATAGCAAGCATTGGCCCACGTATTGTGGAGCCCCACTCCACCAGTGAGCGCGTAGAGCTGAAGACCATCGACGACATCTGGCAAGTGCTGCTGGAAATGCTAGAGCGGCTGGCATAAAAAGAAAAAGAGGCGGATCCGCCTCTTTTTTCATTTAATCACGACCTTGAGCCTTCTGCTCGAGCTCGCTCACGCTCGATAAAGCATGAGCAAGCTCTGCTTTATTCTCACTTAATCACGACCT
>CAMVQS010000090.1 GCA_947169685.1 uncultured Prevotella sp.
GTGCAGAAGTATGGTGGCCAGCCGATACATCTGACGGTAATGCTGTTTGAACAGCTTTTCCAGTTTCTTTTTGTCTGTCATACACTCTTAATACACATGAAAACCGGTTTACTAAACCCGAAACAGCAATTTTTTTCTGCAAAGTTACAGAATGCTATACGAAAAAAGACGACTTTGCTTTAGTAATTCCGAATTTCTTTGTTTATATTCGCTAAATGTAGTAATTTTGCACCGATAATTCAGAAGAAGAGACAATGATAGACTATCTTTCTATTATTAATAAGTATTATCCTAAGGATAATGAGTTACGACGGTTGCTGCTGAAGCATAGCCGGCAGGTGGCCGACCGTGCGCTGCAGATAGCCGAACGTCATCCTGAGCTGACCATCGACAGGCCGTTTCTGGAGGAGGCCGCCATGTTGCACGACATCGGCATTTTCCGTTGTGACGCACCAGGCATCTACTGCTATGGTACGGAGCCGTATATCCGCCACGGGCAGATAGGTGGAGAACTGTTGCGACAGGAAGGTTTTCCGCGCCATGCCCGTGTCTGTGAACGCCATACAGGAACAGGCTTGCCAGGCTGGGAACCTGAGACGCTCGAGGAACAGCTCATCTGCTATGCAGATAAGTTCTATTCGAAGTCCAGCCCTGACCGAGAGAAGACGGTAGAGCAGGCTGTGCAGTCCCTGCGTAAGTTCGGTGAAGAGGGCGTCGTACGCTTCCTGGCATGGGCAAAGTTGTTTGAGTGAAGGTCGAAGCTCGAAGCTCAAAGGGTAAAAATGTATAAAAGTAAAAAAAACTCTAAACTCTAAACTCTAAACTCTAAACTTTTTTGTACCTTTGCAGCCGTGAGAAGAAAAACGCTCATATTTGTATTGCTTTTCGTCGTCGTTTTCGTGATGGCGGAACTGCCTGTTTTACGCTTTCGCAACATGCCGAAGCGTAAGGCTATGGTAACGGTGAAAGACACGGTAGCACCCCAAGATACTTCAACAAATGATGTCCCAGCAGATTCGGCAACGAAACCCTCCCTGGCTGTGGATACCACGAAGATGGACTCGTTGCAGCTGTTGGTTTATAAGCGCAACAAGGCCATTGACGACTCCTTGCACATGGACAGCTTGAACCGTAAGCGCAAGAACGGCATTGACGCTCCTGTGGAGTATTCTGCCGAAGACTCCATGACCTACGAGGCTGCCACGGGCTACGCCCACCTGTATGGTAACGCCAAGGTGAACTACGAGGATATGAACCTGGAGAGTGATCAGATTTACATGAACTTGGACTCCAGCCTGGTCTATGCCAACGGAACCACCGACTCACTGGGGGTGGTCAAGGGTGCTCCTGTGTTCAAGATGGGACACGACACTTACGAGAACGACTCGATGGCATTCAACTTCAAGACGAAGAAAGGTCTCATCAGCGGTGTCTATACCGCCCAGGAAGACGGCTTCCTGACGTCGGAGCTCTCGAAGCGTGGTGCCGACGGTGAGCTGTTCCTGCAGCATGGACGTTATACCACCTGCGACCAGGACCATCCCGACTTCTACCTGGCACTCTCACGTGCCAAGGTGCGTCCAGGTAAGAACGTGGTGTTTGGTCCTGCCTATCTGGTGGTGGCCGACGTGCCGCTGCCTTTTGCCATCCCCTATGGCTTCTTCCCCTTCACCAAGAGCTACAGCAGTGGTTTCATCATGCCGACCTATGGTGACGAGATGACACGTGGCTTCTATCTGAGGGACGGTGGCTACTACTTTGCCATCAGCGACAAGATGGACCTGAAGCTGCTGGGAGAGATTTACACGAAGGGCTCATGGGGGCTTAGTGCTGCATCGAACTACAGGAAACGCTACAAATACAGTGGTTCGTTCTTCATGAGTTACCAGAGTACGGTGACGGGCGACAAGAACATGCCCGACTATCAGAAGAATACCAGTTTCAAGCTGACGTGGACGCATACACAAGACCCCAAGGCCAATCCCTTCTCAACACTGACGGCAAGCGTAAACTTCGCTACCTCAAACTACGAGAGCAACAACCTAACGTCGTTGTATAACCCGCAGTCGCTGGCACAGACCACGCGAACGTCGTCCGTGTCGTGGAGCACCAAGTTCTCCAGTCTCGGCATGTCGCTGTCATCATCGTTCTCCGTCAACCAGAACATGCGCGACTCGACCATCTCGCTGAAACTGCCTAATATCGTGGTTAATGTTGCCCGTTTCTATCCCTTCCGTGGCAAGGGGGCTGCCACCCACTGGTATGACCAGATTTACATGACGTATAAGGGTGAGCTGAGCAACTCCATTTCCACCAAGGAGAATAAGTTGTTGCACAGTAGCCTCTCCAAGGACTGGGAGAACGGTATCAGACACGATATCCCCATCGGTGGTAACTTCACGCTGTTCGACGTGCTGAACGTCAACCCGTCGTTCAACTTCACGGACCGCATGTACTTCAGGCGCAACCAGAAGTCGTGGGACGAGGTGAACCAAAAGGAGGTGACCGATACCGTCACCGGTTTCTATAACGTCTATAACTGGAGCTTGAACCTGGGAATGTCCACCAAGATCTACGGTACCTATGTTCCTAACCGTAAGCTGTTTGGCGATAAGATTGTGGCCATCCGTCACGTCCTCACGCCGAATGTGTCCTTCAGTTATGCACCTAACTTCGGAACGTCGCGCTACGGCTATTATCAGACCTACCAGAAGACGGATCGTGACGGCAACGTGACGCTGGTAGAGTATTCGCCGTATCAGGGAGCCCTGTTCAGCCCGCCCCTTTCCAAGAGCCGTCAGATGAGCATGGACTTCAGCTTCTCAAACAATGTGGAGATGAAAATCAGGAGCGAGAGCGATTCCACGGGCTTCAAGAAAATCAGTCTGATTGACGACCTGCAGTTGGGTATGTCGTATAACTTCGCTGCAGAGAACCAGCCGCTGAGCCCGTTGAGGACTTCGCTGCGTGTCAAGCTGTCGAAGAGCTACACGCTGAACCTGAGTACGCAGTTTGCCAGCTATGTCTATGAACTCGATGACAACGGCAACCCGGTCGAGAGCCAGCATACCACCTATTGGCAGCAGGGTAAGTGGGGACGCTTCCAGGGACTCTCCCAGAACCTCTCTTATTCTTTGGATAATACGAAGGTTGTCAAGTTCTTCAAGTGGCTGAGAGGTGAGCGCGATGACGATGAGGACAAGGACAAGGGACGTGGTAATGAGGAGGACGAAGAGGATGACGAGATTGATCCGCTGAATCCGAATATGGACCGTGATGCGGAACGTGCCAAGCACTCTGCCCGCAAGAACGACAAGGGGAAGGCCGACGTGGACGAAAACGGATACATGGCGTTCAACATGCCCTGGTCGTTGCACATTGGCTACTCCATCAATTTGCAGGAGAACCGTTCCGGCTCGTTCAACTACGAGACCATGCGCTATCCTTACCGAGTGACGCAATCGCTCAACCTGAGTGGAAACATTCGCCTGGCCGACGGCTGGGACATCAATTTCTCCAGTGGTTACGACTTTGACAACAAGAAGATTTCCGTAACTACTGCCTCACTCTCACGCGACCTGCACTGCTTCAATATGTCGTGTCAGGTGACGCTGGCACCCTATACCAGCTATAACTTCTCGTTCCGCTGCAATGCCGCAACGCTGACCGACGTGTTGAAGTACGACAAGCGAAGCGGCTACTCGAACGCAGTCCAATGGTATTGATAATTGAAAGATGGCAGAGTTAGCACCACTCATCAGGGACCTGGCATTGATGCTTGTCGTAGCAGGCATCGTGACGCTCATCTTTAAAAGACTCAAGCAGCCGTTGGTGCTGGGATATATCGTGGCAGGCTTCCTGGTGTCGCCCCACATGCCCTACACGGCTTCCGTCGTTGACATGGAGAGCATTCATCTGTGGGCTGACATCGGTGTCATGTTCCTGCTCTTCTCGCTGGGTCTCGATTTCTCGTTCAAGAAGATTCTCAAGATGGGAGCTTCGCCCATCATCTCCACCATGTGCATCATCTTCGCCATGTCGCTGCTGGGCATCTGTGCCGGCCATGTCTTCGGCTGGTCCCAGATGGACAGCATCTTCCTTGGCGGAATGTTGGCCATGTCGAGTACCACTATTATATATAAGGCGTTCGACGACCTCGGACTGCGCCATCAGAAGTTTGCAGGCATGGTGATGAGCGTGCTCATCCTTGAGGACATCCTTGCCATTGTCATGATGGTGATGCTGTCGGCCATTGCCAGCGGCAACAATCCCGATGGCGGACAGATGATAGGCTCTGTGTTGAAGATTGGCTTCTTCCTGGTGCTGTGGCTGGTGGTCGGCATCTTTGCCATTCCGCTGCTCCTGCGCTCCGTTCGCAAGCTCATCAACAACGAGGTGCTGCTCATCGTCGCCCTGGGACTCTGCTGTGCCATGGCGGTGTTCTCCAGCGCTGTGGGCTTCTCGTCGGCTTTCGGAGCCTTCATCATGGGCAGCATCCTGGCCGAGACCGTCGAGGCTGAGCGCATAGAGCGGTTGGTGGAGCCGGTGAAGAACCTCTTTGGAGCCATCTTCTTCGTCTCTGTCGGCATGTTGGTTGACCCGCAGATACTCCTTTCTTACGCCCTTCCCATTGCAGCCCTTGTGCTGACCATCCTTGTGGGACAGAGCATCTTCGGCACCTTCGGCTTCCTGCTGGGCGGCGAGTCCCTGAAGTCGGCCGTCCGCTGTGGTTTCTCCATGGCGCAGATAGGTGAGTTCTCGTTTATCATTGCCTCGCTGGGCCTCTCGCTGGGCGTCATCAGCGATTTCCTCTATCCTGTGGTGGTGGCCGTCTCTGTCATCACTACCTTCCTAACGCCTTACATGATACGTCTCTCCGTACCGGCTTCGGCTGTCCTGGAGCGTCGTCTGCCCAACCGCCTCATCAAGTCGTTCAACTACCTCAGCACCAGTCAGCACCACACCAAGGAGCAGAGCAAGTGGAAGAAGCTGCTGGCGCAGATGTCTGTCAATACGCTGGTCTATTCCATCCTCTCCATTGCCGTCATCTTCATCATGTTCACCTTTGTGCTCCCCCTGACGCGCAAGCTCCTGCCAGGCTGGGATTTGCATTGGTATGCCAATGCCATCACGGGGTCGCTGACCATCATCATGATTTCGCCGTTCCTGCGGGCCATGGTGATGAAGAAGAACCATAGCGAGGAGTGGAAAGCCCTGTGGGCAGAGAGCAACTTCAATCATCTGCCGTTGCTGTTCACCATTCTGGTACGTGGCACCATAGCCGTTGCCTTCATCTTCTACATCTGTAACTACCTGAGCCGCTTCACGCCAGCCATTATGATTTCCCTTGGTGTGGTGGTGGTTATCCTCGTCGTGCTCTCACGAGGCATCAAGCGCAACAGCATCAAGCTCGAACGGCTGTTCATCAACAACCTGCGTTCACGCGACATCGAGGCACAGGTGTCGGGTAAGAAACGTCCACTCTACGAGGGACGCCTGTTGGACCGTGACGTCCACATGGCCGACTTCGACATCCCCATGAACAGCCGTTGGATGGGACACACCTTGCGTCAGCTGGCCTTGGGTAGTAAGTTCGGCGTTCATGTCTCCAGTATCCTGCGTGCCAATCACCGTTTGAACATCCCCGACGGCGACTATCTCATCTTCCCGGGCGACAGGATTCAGGTCATTGGCTCCGACGAGCAGCTGGCAGCTTTCAGTCAGGCTGTCAATAGCGAGGTATTTGGCGAAGACCTGAACTTTGAGAAACGTGAGATGAAGCTCCGTCAGTTCGTCCTCGGCGAGGACAGCCCGTTCGTCGGAAAGACGCTGGAGCAGAGCGGTATGCGTTCTGTATATAGCTGTATGGTCGTGGGCATAGAAGAGGGAAAGGAAACCCTTTCCCCAGTAAAGCCTTCCCGTAAGTTCAAGACGGGCGATATTCTTTGGATTGTAGGTGAGCAGGAGTCCGTTGACACCCTGCTCAACGCTTAGCAGCTCTTAGTCGTTATAGGCAGCCGTCAGTTCACAGATCTTGACGATGACCTGCATGGCCTTTTCCATGGACTGTATGCTCACAAACTCGTACGGGCCGTGGAAGTTCACGCCACCGGCGAAGATGTTGGGGCAGGGCAGACCCTTGAACGACAGCTGGGCACCGTCCGTTCCGCCACGTATGGGGCGTACCTTCGGAGCAACGCCCGTCTCCTGCATGGCTCTGAGCACCAAGTCGATGACGTGCATCTGCGGGTCAATCTTCTCCTTCATGTTGTAGTACTGGTCCTTCACGTCGCAGGTAACCGTACCCTCACCGTACTTCTCGTTCATCTGCTCCGCACAGCGCACGATGAAACGCTTGCGGTCCTCAAACTTCTCGCGGTCGTGGTCGCGGATGATGTACGACAGCTTGGCCAGCTCAATGTTCGACTGAATGCCCAGCAGGTGGTAGAAACCCTGGTAGCCCTCCGTCGTCTCAGGTGTCTCGTCCTCAGGCAACATCTTCGCAAACTCCGCAGCCAGTGCGTTGGCATTCACCATCTTGCCCTTGGCATAGCCCGG
>CAMVQS010000091.1 GCA_947169685.1 uncultured Prevotella sp.
ACAGGCTTGACAGTGTTGAAACCCTACTGGCGGAGGAAAAGAAAGAGTATGATGGATAAGTTGGGACGGTTCTGTTGATCCACTTTAAATGCCACAGATGATGACATTATGACATCTGATGTAAGAAAGGCTGCCGATACGCTGCGGATGCAGGGTGTCGGCTGTTTTTTGTGAAAAAAGGGGAATAGATGTTTGATGTTTCTTTTTTTTACTATCTTTGCAACAATAATTAATTTATGTCAATGGGACTGGAGAATGACATTTGATAGATGAAGGAAGAAGTAAGAGGGAAGATGTTAAATGTAAGAAGGCTGATGTCTGAATAAAAATTGCTCCGAAATTTGGCGGTTTGGATAAAAGGTCGTATCTTTGTCGCAAATGTCTAACTAAGAATCATAGTAGAGAGATGAAGAAATTTGCATTGTTGATAGTAGCGCTCATGGCAACAGTTGCTGTTATGGGGCAAAACCAAAGGTTGAAGGCTGCCTTGATAAAGGATGAGGGTGGAGTGACAAATATCCGCAAGGGACCAGGCACCCAGTATGCCATTGTTACGACGATAGAAGACGGATTCTTTATCAACTGCATGCCCACCAAGAGTGCATGGACCAAAGTTTATACGACCTATACATCGGACGACCCTCAGGAGTTTGTGGGCTACATTTCAACCAGCAAACTCGTCTATCCCAAACGTCAAGGCTCATGGAAACAGTTGGCTCGCGTAAAGGAAGAGGGTGGATATACCAACATCCGCAAAGGTCCCGGCACTAAATATCCAGTAGTAAAGAAGGTAAAGGACGGCAGTTACATCTTATGGAGTGGCGATTTCCAGGATGCTTGGTACAAAGTATATAACCAGCAGGGCGTATTTCTTGGCTATATAAGCAGCAGTAAGATGCAGCTGTTTGACTCACCTGCTTGGTAATTGTCGGAAATCACAATTATGAGCCGAGCATTGAAACGAGTCGGCTGACAGTATCGCGGATATTCTGCATCGCCACCTCTTTGCGCATGGCTTCTTCGAGGGAAAGTCCCGCAGGGTTAATGCACTCCACATGTGAGAAGCCTGCCTTCAACAGTTCTTCGCGGTCGCTGATGCGTCCTGCTATCAGGCATACTGGAACAGCGGATGATTGCTGAAGGATTCCCATAGGGAGCTTACCCATCAGCGTTTGGCGGTCAGCAGAGCCTTCGCCTGTAATAACGAGGTCTGCATCCTTGACAATCTCATTGAAGTGTATGGTTTCGAGTAACAACAATATGCCTGGCCTGCACTCGGCATTCATATATTGCAGGAAGGCATAGCCCAGACCTCCTGCGGCTCCGGCTCCTTCTTCTTCTGAACGGTCATAGCCGAAATGCTTGGCAGAGACTTCGGCAAACCTCCTGGCACGTTCGTCCAAAGCCGAGATATTTTCTGGCGTTGCCCCAATCGCAAACTTTTGAGGAGCAAAGACATGCGCCGCACCATACTCGCCACATAGCGGATTCTTAACGTCAGAGGCAATGGTGAACCGGATGTTCTTCAGCTCCTTGATATTATCCCATGAGCCATGTTTAGCAAAACTATCAATAAGGGCGCGTAGCATTCCGATGCCTGCATCACTGGTCGCACTACCGCCAAGTCCGACAATGATATGCTCTGCCCCCTTGCGGACAGCATCGGCCACCAGTTGTCCTGTGCCATAGCTGGTAGCCACCATCGGGTTCCTTTCCTCTGGCGCAAGGAGCGTCAACCCGCTGGCCTGAGCCATTTCTATCACCGCCGTACTGCCCCAAAGCAGATAATTGGCCAAGACAGAACGCATCAGCGGGTCTCTCACCATGATTTCCTGCATGACGCCACCAATAGCTGCATGGAACGCCTCCATGAAGCCCTCGCCGCCATCGCTGACAGGTATCTGCACAATTCCTGCGTCAGGACAAACGTTCCTGACACCTTCAGCAGCAGCCTGATTAACCTCTTTAGAGGTCAGGCAACCCTTGAATGAATCTATCGCGACAACGACTTTCATTCACATACAAGAACCTTGATGCGCGCTTACTGCTCAAGAGAGCCCGAACAGCACCTTCAGGCCTCCGTCAACACCCGAGAAGCCCATGAAGGCCAACGAGAGCAGACCTGCAGCCACGAGAACGATAGCGGTGCCCCGCATACCCTTGGGGATGTCGGAAAGCTCCATCTGTTCACGCATACCAGCAAAGACCGTCAGCGCCAGACCAAAGCCGATAGCCGTCGAGAAGGCATAGACGATGCTCGACACGAGGTCAAAGTCCTTCTGGATGACGAGGATGGCCACACCCAGCACCGCACAGTTGGTAGTGATGAGCGGCAGGAAGATGCCCAGCGCCTGATAGAGGGCAGGCGACACCTTCTTGAGGATAATCTCCACCATCTGCACCAACGAGGCAATGACGAGGATGAACGCAATGGTCTGCAGATACTGCAGGCCGAACTGGTCGAGTACGAACTTCTGCACCAGGTAGGTGACGATGGTGGCCAGCGTGAGCACAAAAGCTACAGCGGCCGACATACCCAACGAAGTGCTAACCTTCTTCGACACGCCCAGGAACGGGCAGATGCCGAGGAACTGCGACAGGATGATATTGTTGACGAATATCGCTGAGATAAATATAAGTACATATTCCATAATCTTATGCCTTTCTTATTTTATTAACGATCGCTACCAGGAAGCCAAGCGTGATAAAGGCTCCAGGAGGCAGTACGAAGAGCAGGATGTTATAGGTCTCGGGCAGCAGGGTGAAGCCGAACACAGAACCGGCTCCCAGCACCTCGCGGCAGATACCGAGCAGCGTCAGACCGAGCGTAAAGCCCAGACCGATGCCAATGCCGTCGAACAGCGAGGCAAGCGGAGACTGCTTGGCAGCGAACGCCTCAGCACGACCGAGGATGATACAGTTTACCACAATGAGAGGAATAAACAGGCCGAGTGCTGCGTCGATGTCAGGCAGGTAGGCCTTGATGAACAGCTGCAGGATGGTGACGAAGGCCGCAATGACCACGATAAACACGGGGATGCGTACCTTGTCGGGTGTCAGGCTCTTCAGACAAGAGATGACGACGTTGGTACAGATGAGCACGGCCATCGTTGCCAAGCCCATCGACAGGCCGTTCATGGCACTGGTGGTAGTGGCCAGCGTAGGACACATACCGAGCATCAGGACGAACGTAGGATTCTCCTTGACGATGCCGTTTTTGATGATATTAATATAATTCATAATTATGATGTTTGAGTTTCGAAGGTTGAGGTGTGCGTTTCACGCAGGTTGAAGTTTCATGTTTGAAGTTTACTTCTAACTTCGTACTTCCAACTTGCCAAAGGCAACACTTCGTACTTCTTAATTCTTACTTCTTTTTCGAGGCTCCTGTCTCTGAGTCAGGAGCAGGTGTAACCTTGTAAGCCTTGTATGCATTGTTCACAGCCAAGAGAAAAGCACGGCTGGTAATGGTCGAAGCCGTGATGGCATCCACCTGTCCACCGTCCTTCGATACGGTCAGCGGCTCAGCAGGAGCCTTGCCAATGATGTCGCCTTTGCCGCCCTTTTGGAACCACGTATCGGCCTTGGCACCCAGTCCTGGCGTCTCTGCTGTTTCAAGAATGGTGTAGCCCAGAATCTGGCCTTCAGGATTGAAACCTACCAACACCTTCAGGTCACCGCCAAAGCCGCCCGTGGTACTCTCCACAGCAGCGCCGAGGTCCTTGCCCTGTTTGTCCTGCGTCTGGTAGATGATATAAATGAGCTCCTTGCCCTTGGCGTCGTTCTGACGGACGGTGTCGGTTTTTGTGACGACTAAATCGTCGCACACCATGACGGCCTTGATACCGTCGGCAAGAGCCTTTACCTTCTGTTCGTTGATGGGGCCTTCGGTCAGGTGGTTCACATAAGCCAGGATGCCGCCCATAACGACAGCGACACCCGTCAGCACGAGGACCATATTCAGTAATGATGATTCTAACTTCTTCATAATCTCGTCCTCCTTATTTCTTTTCGGGCACCTCACCGAAGCGCTTGGGTTTCACATACATGTTGATAATCGGCGTAAAGGCATTCATGATGAGGATGGCGAATGACATTCCCTCAGGATAGCTGCCCCAGTTACGGATGACGAGCGTCAGCACACCGATGGAGACACCATAGATAATCTGTCCCTTCGGCGTCATGGGCGACGTCACGTAGTCGGTAGCCATGAAGATGGCGCCCAGCATCAGACCACCACTCAGGATAACCGTCAGGGGGTCAGCATAGACAGGATTCGCCAGATGGAACAGTCCTGCCAACACAAAGACGGTACCGATGATGGAGACAGGGATGTGCCAGGTGATAATCTTCTTCCACAGCATATAAGCCAAGCCAAGAAGCAGGGCCAATGCACACACCTCGCCGACGGTACCCATACCTTCTGCATAGCCATTGCCCAAAAGCAACGAAAGCGAGTCGGGCACTTTCTCCAACTGGTGCAAGTCGCCGTTCTTAATGGCCTCCTTCATATAATAAAGAGGTGTGGCGCCTGTCTCTGCGTCCAGATAGCTCAGGTGCTGACCAATCTTCGGCCAGCTGGTCATCTGTGCAGGGAACGACACCAGCAGGAAGCAACGGCCTACCAATGCAGGGTTGAAGATGTTCTGCCCCAGTCCGCCAAACGACATCTTGCCCACGCCGATGGCGACCAGCGCACCGATGATGATAATCCAGATGGGGAGGTTGGACGGAAGGTTGAAGCCGAGCAGCAGACCCGTCAAGGCTGCTGAGCCGTCGAGCACCGTATTCTGCTGACGGCCGAGGATAAACTTATTGATGGCCCACTCGAAAAGAACGCAGGCTATGACACTCGTTGCACACACAATGGCCGAGCCGATTCCGAAGAACCAGAACGACACCAACAGCGCAGGCAGCAAGGCGATGATGACGCCATACATATTGCGCTCCACAGTGTCCTTACCGTGTGCATGAGGCGATAATGAAACGATTAACTTACTCATTATTTCTTACTTTTTTACCTTTTTACTTTTTAGCAGCACGGCTGCGAATGATTCCCATGACGGTGGCCTTACCCAGACGGATATTGTCGAGCAACGGACGGTGGGCAGGACAGGTGAACTGACACGAGCCGCACTCAATACAGCTGACGATGTCCTCCTGTTCGGCACGCTCCCAGTTCTGTACGGCAGACACTTTGGCCAGCAGGTAAGGTTCCAGTCCCATAGGACAGGCACCCACACACTTGGCACAGCGGATACAGGGCTGCGGCTCCTTACGACGGGCCTCATCACCACTGATGATGGTCACAGAGTTGGTGCCCTTGCAAATGGGCACTTCGGTCGAGGTGAGCGCCTTACCCATCATGGGGCCGCCAGCCAGCAGTTTGTTGTCACCCTCGGGCATTCCACCACAAAGGTCGATGAGCTGCTGCATGGGCGTTCCCATACGAACGAGGAAGTTGCCGGGGTTCTGCAGACGCTTACCCGTCACCGTGGTGTAACGCTCAAAGAGCGGCTTGCGCTTCATGACTGCCTCATAGACGGCAAAGGCCGTTCCTACGTTCTGCACGATGGCACCCACGTTAACGGGGATGGCAGGCGGAGCAGGCACCTGACGACGGATGACCGCATCAACCAGCTGCTTCTCACCACCCTGCGGGTATCGCTGCTTGAGAGGGACCACTTCGACGTCGTAATCCGAGGCGGTGAACGCCTCGGCACACTTACGGGTGAGCAGTTCGATGGCAGCAGGCTTGTTGGTCTCAATGCCGATATAGCCCTTTGTCACCTTGGCAGCCTTCATCAACAGCTCCAAGCCTACGAGAATCTCATCGGCCTTCTCCATCATCAGACGGTAGTCGGCCGTGATGTAAGGCTCACACTCCACAGCATTAATGATGACACACTCAGCCTTCGCTGTAGGCGGAGGGGTGAGCTTGATGAACGTGGGGAAGCCTGCGCCACCCATACCCGTGACACCAGCCACCTTGACACGCTCGACAATCTCCTCGGGTGTCAGTTCCGGATGGTCTTTCACCAGCTCCAGCTTGTCGGAACGGTCAATCGACTCTTCCCACTCGTCACCCTCTACATTAATAATAATAACGGGCTTGCGATAGC
>CAMVQS010000092.1 GCA_947169685.1 uncultured Prevotella sp.
GACGAGAGATTTTCATTCTCTAAAGAGGAGTTCGACTCTCCTAGGGACTACAAACTTAAGTCCGCCATCTGCGTAGAGATGCGCTACCGTACAAGGTTCGGAAAATGGTGGCGGAAGATGTCCGCAAGGGCGTCTGCCTGGGGCAAGAAAACTGTAAGACCCGGGGGCTTTAGGGAATATAAATTATTAAGAATTAAAAAAATTAAGATTTAACAAAAATGGCAAACCACAAATCATCTCTGAAGAGAATTCGTCAGACAAAGACTCGTGCTGAGCACAACCATTATTATGCAAAAACCATGCGTAACGCAGTTCGTAAGTTGCGTGCTATGACAGACAAGGAAGAGGCTGTAAAGTTGTATCCTTCTATTCAGAAAATGCTGGATAAGTTGGCAAAAACCAACATTATTCACAAGAACAAGGCTGCTAACATCAAGTCGAGCCTTGCACAGCATATCAATTCGTTGGGTTAATCGTTTAACGAAGAAATACACAAGGTCGTAGCCTAATAAAGGCTGCGACCTTGTTTTTTTGTACTTTTTAGCACATAAACATTCGTTTGTTTCGTCTTTTTTTTGTAACTTTGCACCCTAATTAAGACTATCCATAAAATGACTGACGAACAATTAAATCAAGAACAGAATTATTCCGCGAGTAACATTCAGGTCCTCGAGGGACTGGAAGCCGTACGCAAGCGTCCGGCCATGTATATCGGAGACATTAGTGAGAAGGGTCTGCACCACCTGGTCAACGAGACGGTTGATAACTCTATTGACGAGGCTATGGCAGGCTATTGTACACATATCGAAGTAACCATCAATGAAGACAACTCCATTACCGTCCAGGACAACGGACGTGGTATCCCTGTGGATGAGCATGAGAAGATGCACAAGTCGGCCTTGGAGGTGGTAATGACCGTACTACATGCCGGTGGTAAGTTCGACAAGGGCAGCTATAAGGTATCGGGTGGCTTGCACGGTGTGGGCGTGAGTTGTGTGAATGCACTCTCCACGCACATGATGTCACAGGTATTCCGCAATGGCCATATCTACCAGCAGGAGTATGAGAAGGGCAAGCCGCTGTACGACGTAAAGATTGTTGGCGATACGGACAAGACAGGTACTCGCCAGCAGTTCTGGCCTGACGGCAGCATCTTCACAACCACAGAGTACAAATACGATATTATTGCCCGTCGTATGCGTGAACTGGCTTACCTGAATGCCGGCATTACCATCACGCTGACCGACCTGCGCCCCGATGAGGAAGGCAACCTGCGCCAGCCCGAGGTGTTCCACGCCAAGGACGGACTGAAGGAGTTTGTGCGCTACGTGGATCGTCACCGCACACACCTGGTGGATGACGTTATCTACCTGAAGACCGAGAAACAGGGCATTCCCATTGAGGTAGCTGTGATGTACAACACCGACTATTCGGAGAACATTCATTCCTACGTCAACAACATCAACACGATAGAAGGCGGTACGCACCTTGCTGGTTTCCGTGCTGCTCTCACGCGTACCTTAAAGAAATACGCAGATACCGACCCGCAGATTTCCAAGCAGATAGAGAAGGCGAAGATAGAGATTGCCCCTGAGGACTTCCGCGAGGGACTGACGGCCGTTATCTCTATCAAGGTGGCTGAGCCGCAGTTTGAGGGACAGACAAAGACCAAGCTCGGCAACTCGGAGGTTGCAGGTGCCGTACAACAGGCTGTTGGCGAAGCACTTTCCAACTACTTGGAGGAGCATCCGAAAGAGGCAAAGATGATTTGTGACAAAGTGGTGCTCGCTGCTACAGCACGTATTGCTGCCCGTAAGGCCCGTGAGAGTGTACAGCGTAAGAACCCGATGACGGGTGGTGGACTGCCCGGTAAACTGGCCGACTGCTCCAACAA
Organism: uncultured Prevotella sp.; assembly: GCA_947169685.1. GTDB lineage: Bacteria > Bacteroidota > Bacteroidia > Bacteroidales > Bacteroidaceae > Prevotella. Next base: position 1,895 of record CAMVQS010000092.1, read on the forward strand.
GGACCCGAAGGACTGCGAAATCTTCCTCGTCGAGGGTGACTCTGCAGGTGGCTCTGCCAAGCAGGGCCGTGACCGTCACTTCCAGGCCATCCTGCCGCTGCGCGGTAAGATTCTGAACGTGGAGAAGGTTCAGTGGCACCGTGTGTTCGAGGCAGAATCCGTCATGAACATCATCCAGTCTATCGGCGTGCGCTTCGGCGTTGAAGGCGAGGGTGACCGCGAGGCCAACATCGAGAAGCTGCGTTACGACAAGATTATCATCATGACCGACGCCGACGTCGATGGCTCACACATCGACACGCTCATCATGACACTGTTCTATCGCTTCATGCCGCAGGTTATTCAGGGTGGACATCTCTACATTGCCACGCCTCCGCTTTATAAGTGTACGTACAAGAAATTCTCTGAATACTGCTACACCGAGCAGCAGCGCCAGGCTTTCATTGACAAGTATGTAGCTGGTGACGAGAACTCCACCGCTCTACACACACAGCGCTACAAAGGTTTGGGTGAGATGAATCCCGAGCAGTTGTGGGAGACGACAATGAACCCTGAGAACCGTCTGCTGAAGCAAGTGACTATCGAGAACGCTGCCGAGGCCGACGAGATATTCTCCATGCTGATGGGCGACGACGTGGAGCCGCGTCGCGAGTTCATCGAGAAGAATGCTACTTACGCGAATATCGACGCATAACATATTAAAAGGGAGAACCAAGCGGCTCTCCCTTTTATTTTTGTCAGTTCAAATGAAGTCGATAGCCTAACGACAGTACGAAGCATTTGCTGCGCCACGCTTCAGTGGGCACCGGTAGATTACATAGATTTGACAGGCCGATGTTATAACGGAAGTCGAGTATGAAATGCTGGTACTCGTAGCTGATTCCAACGGGAATCACCGCATTCCAGCGTTTGATGCTTCCGCCAAGTTCCTCTGACCGATTGTCGTACTTGTATTTTCCACCTAACAGATACTCCACCTGTATGCCTGTCTTCAATGCCAGCCCGTCAGCAATATATAAATTCTCTAAGGCTGTGAGGTTCAAGAAGTCCAGATGAGCACGCATTCTTAGATGTTCCGTATAGCGATAGCCGCCACGCGAATAAGAAACACCCAGCGTCGTTGATAGAGGCTGCATATAACGATATTCTGTAGCCAAGCCTGCCGTCAGTCCGATTTTTCCTTTCGACTTTATCTGCCCGCCATCTTCCGACAAGGCATCGCATCCGGACATGTTCGACGAGTTGATGCCGACGAACGGTATAAGAGACCACTTGCCAACTTCGTTCTTTTGTGCCTGTGCACTGACTACAACCATCATGGTTGTCACCAGCAACAAAAACTTTCTCATATTCTTTCGTTTAGGATTATATTTTCTTTTTCCCTATAAAACGCGGAAAACGTTGAAATCTTGTATGCCAAAGTGAGAAAAAGTGAGAAAAGTTTGGCTTTTTGTGTGAATTGCACTACCTTTGCATGCAACAAAAGAATAATCATGAATTCGCTAGTAATTAAAAAAGTTACTGATAAAAAAGGACTTAAACAGTTTATTCGTTTCTACTACGACCTATATCGCGGCAGCAAGTATGCAATACCATTCCTCGCCTTTGACGAATGGAACACACTTGACCGCAAAAAGAATCCCTCATTCGAATGTTGTGATACCGAGTATTTCATGGCTTGGCGCGATGGTAAGCCTGTAGGGCGCGTGGCAGCTATCATCAATAAACGTGCCAATGAACGATGGAACCGCCGACTGGTACGCTTCGGATGGTTTGACTTTGTGGATGATATTGAGGTGTCGAAGGCTTTGCTTCAAGCCGTCGAGGACTGGGGAAAAGCACAGGGTATGAATGAGATAGCTGGTCCTCTGGGGTTTACTGATATGGACCGTGAGGGTATGCTCATCGAAGGCTTTGAGGAAATAGCTACTATTTACATCAACTATAACTACCCTTACTATCCCCAGCATATGGAACAGATGGGCGGTTGGGAGAAGGACAATGACTACATGGAATACCATGTCAAAGTTCCGGAGAAAGTGCCCGACAAGTTTGCGAAATTGTCTCAGATGATAGAAAAGCGCTACAACCTGCATACACGTAAGTTCACCAGTCACGAACTGGTGGAGGAAGGCAAGGGACGTGAGATTTTCCACATGATCAATGAAACTTACAAAAACCTCTACGGCTATTCAGAGTTGAGCGAGCAGCAAATAAACCAACTGGTTGATGCCTATATCAAAAAGGCGGACCTGAATCTTGTCACGGGTGTGGTCGATGGCAACGAAAACGACAAGCTGGTTGGCTTCGGCATCACCTTCCCCTCCTTTGCCCGTGCCATGCAGAAGAGTCGCAACGGCAGCCTGTGGCCTTTTACTTGGTGGCGTGTACTGCGTGCCTTGAAATGGCACAAGACCGATACTGTCGATCTGCTACTTATCGGGGTGCTGCCCGAGTATCGTGCCAAAGGAGCCAATGCCTTGATTTTCAATGAGCTCATCCAGCGCTTCCAGGATTACAGTTTCAAGTGGGCCGAGGCAATGCCGCAGATGGAGTCCAACGAGGGCGTACAGAGCCACTGGCAGTATCTGGAGTCACGCCAGCATCGTCGTCATCGTTGCTATTGCAAGAATATTAATCAATAACCTTTTATATGATATGAAGTCATTCCTTTTGATACTTTTGTCATCCTTGACACTGAGTTCAGTTTGTTCGAACAACGTTTCAGACAATAGCCAGCCAACCACAGAAAACGAGGACACTGCCCAGGCCGCAGGTCTTAAGGCTCAGACACCGGATACCCTCACTATCGCCATGACGGGTGACATCATGATGGGTACCACCTTCCCCAACATCTCACTGCCGCCCAACGATGGACGTGACATCTTCATGGATACCAAGGAGATTACGCTACGCGCCGATTTGGCTGTAGGTAATCTGGAAGGGACGCTCTGCGATGGTGGAACAACGAAGAAAAAGCCTGGTCCCAACTGCTATGCCTTCCGCACCCCCACGAAGTTTGGACCACGTTTGACAGAAGCAGGCTATGATTTTATGAGCATGGCCAATAATCACGCCAACGATTTCGGACCCTTCGGTATTGAATCGACAGAAAAGACCCTCGATGAGCTTGGCATAAAATACACAGGTATCAAAGGACGCGTGCGTACGGCTATCGTTGAGCGTAATGGCGTGAAGTATGGTCTGTGCGCTTTCGGACAGAATACATACACAGTGCACCATAACGATCTCAACACCGTCAAGGCAATTCTTGACGAACTACGTCCCCAATGCGACATCCTTGTAGTATCGTTCCACGGAGGAGCCGAAGGACGAACCCACACCCATCTCCCACAGGGACACGAGTTCTTCCTTGGTGAGGATCGTGGTGACTTGCGTACCTTTGCTCACTTTTGTATAGACAATGGTGCAGACGTTCTCTATGGCCACGGACCACATGTGGTACGCTGCATGGAGATATATAAAGGTCGTTTCATTGCTTACAGTTTAGGGAACTTTTGTACACCTTATGGTATGAACCTTACGGGGGTCACTGGTTATGCTCCTGTCGTTGAAATCAAGATTGCTTCTGATGGCCGTTTCCTGGAAGGACAGATACATTCGTTCATTCAGCAAAAGGGCAAAGGGCCCCGTCTTGATGCTACCAACACTGTTGCTCGTGAGATTCGCAACCTTACACTCTCAGACATCAAGGGGAGTCCTATCGTTATTAGCGAAACAGGGTATATCAGGGTCACCTGCATAACCGCGTGTAATCTGTCACACTAAAATCGTGATATTTTCGTTTTAATAGGAAACGAGATATCACAATGAACCCACAATACGAAATACTTGCGAAGTGTCTGTTACCATCGCATATGCTTGAATGGTTTGAGTTGACGAATGTCGAGGTGAAGCCCAAGGAGAAGAAGTCTGCTCAGGCTCAGCATTCAGAAGAATACAGTCCCAATGTCATCCATCTGTATCTTGATGAGAATGACTTGACACCAGACAATCGTGAGGACCTTCGCCCTAACGGTTTTACTCCTGCCAAGACTTTTCACGACTTTCCCATTCGTGGCCAAGAGGTGCTACTACATGTACGTCGCCGTCGCTGGCTTGATGCAGAAGGGCGCAATGTCATGTCCGAGTTTGACTTCATTCAGGAGTCTACCCGCTGTTCTAAGGAACTGGCGGATTTTTTAAAAG
>CAMVQS010000093.1 GCA_947169685.1 uncultured Prevotella sp.
TAACACTGCAGATTCTGGTCCTGCCTTTCCTGGTTCGAGTCCGGGTACCCCAACGAAATAATCGCTAGGTAGCTTAGAATAAAGCGCTTGGCGATTTTCTTATTTTAATTCCTAGAAGAGAAATGCTGGAGCAACGTACCTATATTGCCATCGACCTCAAGTCGTTCTACGCCTCTGTGGAGTGCGTGGATAGAGGACTTGACCCGTTGACCGCCAATCTGGTGGTGGCCGACGCGTCGAGGACGGACAAGACCATCTGTCTGGCAGTATCCCCGTCGTTGAAGGAATACGGCATCGGAGGCCGTGCGCGACTGTTCGAAGTGAAGCAGAAGGCACGAGGGGTGGATTTTATCATTGCCACACCACGCATGGCCCACTATATCGAGGTGAGCAGCAAGATATACGGTATCTACCTGAAATACATTGCTCCTGAGGACATCCACGTGTATAGCATCGACGAGGTGTTTATGGATGTGACGGCTTATCTGCGTAGCTATAAGATGACTGCCCATCAGCTGGCCATGAAGATGATCCGTGACGTGCTGAGTCAGACGGGTATCACGGCAACAGCCGGCATCGGCACGAATATGTATCTGGCGAAGATAGCGATGGATATCAAAGCCAAGAAAATGCCTGCCGACAAAGACGGTGTGCGTATTGCTGAGCTGGACGAGATGTCGTATCGCCGTGAGTTGTGGGACTATCGGCCTATCACGAAGTTCTGGCGGGTGGGACATGGCATCGCAGAGAAGCTGGCGCTGTACGGCATCGACACGATGGGTAAGCTGGCTCGGATGTCAGAGTTGAATGAAGAACTGCTGTATCAGCTCTTCGGTGTGAATGCTGAGCTGTTGATAGACCATGCCTGGGGCTGGGAGCCGTGTACGATGGAGGCGGTGAAGGCTTACAGGCCTGAGACTAACTCGTTCAGCAGTGGACAGGTGCTACAGAGTGCCTACGACTGGAAGAAAGCCCGTGTGGTGGTGCGCGAGATGGCTGACGGCATGTCGCTCAAACTGGTGTCGAAGCGGCTGGTAACCGACCAGCTGGTGTTGACCATCGGCTATGACCGCGAGAGTCTGACGAATCCAGAGATACACGCAAAGTATCATGGTGAGGTAACCACAGACCATTATGGGCGACAGGTGCCGAAACATGCTCATGGCACGGCACGACTTGGTTGTCTGACCTCATCGACACGTCTGATGACGGATGCTGTGATGGAGCTTTTCGACCGTATCGTGAACAAAGACCTGCTGATTCGCCGTATCAATCTCACAGTAAACCATGTGGTGAGCGAGGAGTCAGTCACGAAGGATGCCGCCCCTGAGCAGTTGGACCTCTTCACTGACTACGAAGCGCTTGAGCAGCAACGGCAGAAACAACAGGCTGCACTCGACAAGGAGCGAAGGATGCAGGAGGCGCAGCTGAAAATCAAACAGCGTTTCGGCAAGAACGCCATCTTACGAGGCCTGAACTTCGACGAGGGGGCTACGGCCAGGGAACGTAATAAGCAGATAGGAGGACATAAGGCGTAGTTGAGAGTTTAGAGATATTATGGGAGAATACGACGATATTATCAACCTGCCGCATCACGTCTCGAAGCGTCATCCGCAAATGTCGATGTGGAACCGTGCAGCTCAGTTTGCACCTTTTGCTGCCGTGTCTGGACACGAGGATGCCCTCAAGGACACCGAGGAAATCGTACAGGAAGATTTTGGATAACTCACACATCATCCCTCCTACATCAAACTTCATCCATCAGTATGTCATTCGCGTAGATTATGAGACAGATTCTTCGTAATATTTTCATCTAAAGTAGATCATTCAGAACCATCACTGATTTTCTCACAAAGATACGAATAAGTGCGCAAGAAGCCAAAGAATTAAAAATATTTAGCATACTTTTTCTCAAAATAATGCACGCTTTACTTGCTTTTCAGCGATTTTTTGTATCTTTGCAATTATTTTGGATTGATTATAAAAAAGGATGAAGAAAATCTTATCGCTATCTGCCATTATTCTCGTGCTCATGGCTTGTACTAAGGATGAGTATAAGGAGGCGGAGGACTACGAACTTCCGAGCATTACGATGGATTCATGTGTTGTAGCCTCCAGTAATTCTTTTACAGCCTATATGACTGTAGACAAGGGAAAGTCGTTCTCCAATCATAGCGTGCAGCTGCTGGTCTATGACGCTAAGGATGTGAGCCGCGCGCTTTCCACCATCAATGTAGAGCTTGGGGAAGACCGTCTGCAAAAGCTCCAGAAGACCTTCACCGTGCCTGTTGTGGACGATCAATATATAGTGAGCGCCGTGTTGAAGACGGAGAAGAACTCGTTCAAGTCAAGGTCGCTCTTTGTCAGTCTGGCCAAGATAACAGCCGAGAGCTATCTCCTTATTTGGGGGCAGCCGCGTTATCAGGAGGAAGTCCGCTATGAGGGGAGGGCATATCCTTATAAGCATGCGACTGACGACATTGCGCTGCACTTCTCGTCGTCGAGACGTCTGTATATTCTCGTGAAGGAGGCCTTGAAGGGCAAACCTGTCGAAGTCAGAGTAGGCAGTCATATATATCCTGTAGTATGGGACAGTTCATTGCGAGATGACGAATCTGACACCATGATGGAGGTAACAATGACTGATATTGAGCCAGGCGTTTACGATGTAGCCCTGCACTGGCCAGAAGCAGAAATTCCCTTGCCGAAGAAAATAAGAATTCTGCCTTTGAAAGCAGAAGAGGAGGAAACAGTTCCATTCAGTGAGTTCAAGGATCAGCCCTACGATGCCAAGGCGTCGTTCAAAATCGGTGATGAGATGTATTATTATACAAAGATGTCACCCAAAACCCTTGTGTCTTACAACCTCAACACGAAGACGTGGACCAAACACAAGGACGTGAACGATGAAATTTCGGAGATAGTTACAATAGGGTCCAAGGCGTATGGTATCACTGAAATATATAAAATGTATGGTGCCAGCTTCGAATCAGTACAAAACAAGTTTTATGAGTACAATCCCCAGACCGACAGTTGGAAGTACTTGGGCAATCTTCCTGTGAAGGGTGAGATTCACAATATGAAGATGTTCACTGCCGGTGACAATGTATATATCTGTGGCGGACAGTTTCCTAATGATGAAAACTATTATTCCTATTCACAATGTATGGAGATGTGGAAGTACGACATATCTAACGGCCAATGGACAAGGGGTGCCGACAGACCCACTGGGGAGAACGTGATGCAGACGGGCAATGGCGAGACCAATGGTTACATCATGACACCTCACGGCTTCCTGTGGGTGTATGATTCAAACAGAGATGTGTGGGAACGCGTATCGCAGCTGACTTCGGTATACCTCTCTAATAACTATGGGCAAAGCCTCCTCGAACACGACGGCAAGCTCTTCTATATCGGACATCCCGGTGGGACCGATATCGATACAGGGAACCCTTGCATCTATAGTTATGACTTCAAGACAAGGCAATGGGAATTGTTAGGCCTTTACGACGTCATGACAATAGGCAATGCAATTCTGACTGCCACTTTCCACAACAACAAGCTTGTTGTGGGTCCATTGTTGAAATACTCGTTTAATGCCACATGTATGCACTTCTTTAACTTTGATCTCAAATGAAAACAAAATCTATCATCATCTCAGTGCTGTTTGTTATCATGGCATTGGCAATGAACAGCTGCAGTACCAATACCATTTGGGAAGAGGTTACCTACGGTCAGGAAGAACCCTCGTACAGCTATGGCGAACTTCCTGCCATGGTGCAGGTTCATACAGACCGTGTCGACATTACGCTTTATAAGAACCTGACACATTATATATACCTCGACGGTGTGCTTGTTAAGACACTTGACAACGAAAAGAAGATTACGCTGCGGGCCCTGACGCCTAACACTGAGTACCATCTGTCCATTACGGCCATGGATGGTGTAAAGGTTCTTAAAAAGGAGCAAACATTCACTACCCTCAAGTCGTATGCATCCGTCATCGGTTGGCGCGAGATGGATCTCTTTGGGAACAACGAGGAAGAAATCAGCTATGTCCGACAACTTCCCGGAGGCGACTTCCTCGACTTTACTCACAGATATTATTATTATTCCGACGAAGACTACCGCCTGCGCCGGACCGATGCCGACGGACGGGTAAAATGGAGAAGCAACATAGCGGCCACGGAGGCTTCTGTATCCGAGGAAGGCAACATTGCAGCTTGGTCGTTATACACGGCATATAGGGTAAACCCCGAGACAGGAGCCGTCTTGTATAAATATACTCCAAAATTGAAGGAAGGCTTCATCAATGCAGCCTATGCATGCAAGGACGGAGGTTTGGTCATTGTGGGACGAGGTGAGGTACCGTACACCTATTATTTCGCACGCTTGGATGCCAACGGCCGAGTGATTCGCGAGGAGGGTTCCAATCTTGTCGACCAACTGTATGTAGTCCACGAGACGACCGACGGCAATGTTGTTGCGTTGGGCAAAAAAGGCGAGGAAACGCTGGTGGCTGTCACCTTCGATGCGTCGGGAAAAGTGGTCAGAATGTTGTCAGACTCTTCAAAAGACAGGGACTTTGACTACGACTTAGATTTCATTCAGTCCGTCAGAGACCATCAGGGAAACACATACTTTTTGGGACATTATGAGATGAATGCCGGAGTATATTATCCATGCTCAATGATTGTCAAGGTGGATGCCCAAGGACAGATAGAATGGATGCACACGATGCACGACGAGAGTACGGAATACTATCCTGGCGATTTCTACTTCATCGACAATGATAAGTTGTTTGTAATCTATACCGGCGACACGGGATACTACTCAAGAAACAGCAAAACCCACGTGGCATTGATGACTACCGACAACGAGTGGCTGCAAGACGTGACATTCAACGATGATTATGCTGCACTCTATGTCTGGCCAGCGAACGAGCAGTATACCCAGTTCATCTTCTTCGACAAGTACGGTAGGATATTACTTCTCGACACTGAAGGGAAATGATGAAATTGCTTTAATGTTGATATGACAAATGAATATAATATTTTTTCCACATTTAAGAAAATTGTGGACGCTCCTCATAATCCACGGATAGTATATTAACGTGAGTTCGATGAAAATAATTCAGAAATAATCATCTGATTATTAGTAAATTAGCGATATTTTTAGTAAATTTGTAGTCGCAACACAGCAAATTACACTAAAAAGTATCGCTAATGTTTACCGAGGACAAAGTTACTGAAATTTTCTGTATGGCGGATGATTTTTGCCGTTTTTTTGATGCAATGATGGAAAAATATACTCTGAAGGAGGCTAAAAAGCGGAAATACCATCGTGACGGGACGCTTTCCAAGGCAGAGGTGATGGTAATCCTGATTCTGTTTCATGGTTCGGGCTACCGTTGCCTGAAGCATTTCTATCTGGAGCATGTATCTAAGCATCTGCGCCATCTGTTTCCAGAGCTGGTTTCCTACAATCGTTTCGTGGAACTGGAGAAAGAGGTAGCCATTCCTCTTGCCCTGTTCATCAAGAAGGTGCTGCTAGCCAAATGTACAGGCATCAGCTTCGTTGACAGCACACCCCTGAGGGTATGTAAGAACCAGCGCATCCATATACACAAGACGTTCAAGGGTGTTGCGCAGAGAGGCAAGTGCTCCATGGGCTGGTTCTTCGGATTCAAGCTACACCTCATCTGCAATGAGAAGGGAGAGCTGCTTAACTTCATGATTACCCCTGGAGATGTTGACGACCGAAAGCCACTTGAGCATAAGGCATTTATAGAATTCCTTTATGGGAAACTTGTCGGGGACAAGGGATATATCGGCACACTAGTGTCCGGTTAAATTCTTCCGAACGTTAATTAAATGTTTAAATTTCAATG
>CAMVQS010000094.1 GCA_947169685.1 uncultured Prevotella sp.
AATTGAGTTGTAAGGCTCAAGGATAGGCGAAAGCCAATTGAGTTGTAAGGCTCAAACCAATATGTATAATCTATGAAAAAGAAAATTAAGTTCAGTCTTGTCTATCGCGACATGTGGCAGTCAAGCGGCAAGTTTCAGCCTCGTAAGGACCAATTAGAGCGTGTTGCACCAGCCATTATCGATATGGGCTGCTTTGCCCGTGTGGAAACCAATGGTGGTGCCTTTGAACAGGTAAACCTCATGGCAGGTGAAAACCCCAACCACGCTGTACGTGCCTTCTGTAAGCCGTTCAACGAGGTGGGCATCCAGACGCACATGCTCGACCGAGGTTTGAATGCCCTGCGCATGTATCCTGTGCCCGACGACGTTCGTGCGCTGATGTACAAGGTTAAGAAGGCCCAGGGCGTTGACATCCCCCGCATCTTCTGCGGACTGAACGACACGCGTAACATCATCCCCAGCATCAAGTGGGCCAAGGAGGCAGGCCAGATTCCGCAGGCCACCCTGTGTATTACCACCAGCCCTGTTCATACCGTTGAGTACTATTCAAAGATTGCCGACGAGCTCATTGCTGCCGGTGCCGAGGAAATCTGTCTGAAGGACATGGCAGGCATCGGTCAGCCCGCTATGCTCGGCGCCCTGACAAAAGCTATCAAGACCAAGCACCCTGACATCATCATACAGTACCACGGACACTCAGGCCCCGGTCTCTCTATGGCCTCCATCCTCGAAGTCTGCAACAACGGTGCCGACATCATCGATACAGCCATCGAGCCGCTCTCCTGGGGCAAGGTGCATCCGGACATCATCTCCGTGCAGTCCATGCTGAAGAACGAGGGCTTCGAGGTGGCTGATATTAATATGAACGCGTACATGCAGGCACGTACCCTGACGCAGGAGTTCATTGACGACTGGTTAGGCTGCTTCATCAATCCAGCCAACAAGCACATGTCGTCCCTGCTCTTAGGCAGCGGTCTGCCTGGCGGCATGATGGGCTCCATGATGGCCGACCTGGGTCCCATCCAGAAGATGATCAATAAGGAGCGCGAGAAGAAGGGCGAATCGGCACTCACCATGGACGACATGCTCGTCAAGCTCTTCAACGAGGTAGAGTACGTATGGCCGAAGGTGGGTTATCCCCCACTGGTGACGCCGTTCTCACAATACACCAAGAACATCGCCCTGATGAACCTCCTCACCATGGAGCAGGGCAAGGGCCGCTACGTCATGATGGACGATGCCATCTGGGGTATGATTCTCGGCAAGAGCGGCAAGGTGCCCGGCACCATTGCGCCTGAGCTCATAGAACTGGCAGAGAAGCAGAAGCGTGAGTTTACCGATGCTGACCCGCATACCCTCATTCCCAATGCCCTCGAAGGCTTCAAGAAGGAGATGGACGAGAACGGCTGGGAGTATGGTCCCGACAACGAAGAACTCTTCGAGCTGGCCATGCACCCCGAGCAGTACCGTCCGTTCAAGAGCGGTCAGGCCAAGAAGCAGTTCCTGGCTGACATCCAGAAGGCTAAGGATGCCAAGCTGGGCGGTTCCAAGCTGAAGCCCGAGGAGCTGGCAGCCTTCAAGCATGCCAAGGCCGATGCCTTGACAGCACCTGTGGCCGGTCAGGTCTATTACGAGTTCTCTGGCGAAGGAGCCTGCGCTCCCTGTCTGGAGCCGTTCATTGGCCAGCAGTACAAGGAGGGCGACACGTTCTGCTACATCCAGGCTCCCTGGGGTGAGATTGTCCCCATTCCTGCAGCCCTTGGCGGCAAGCTCGTTGAAGTCGCTGCCAAGCAGGGTGCCAAGGTACGCCGTGGTGATAACCTGGGGTGGATTGAACGTATGGAGCAGTGAGCGTCATCTGCACGCATGTATTGATACCCGTCATTTAACGGCTCGTTACTTACGATGTAACGAGCCGTTATTCTATATGATAAAATATTTTATTATTTGAGAGGCGTCCCATGATGGTTCTCCTTTCCTATGGAATAATGAAGCAGGTAAAGCAGTAACTCATGGGAGCGCCTTTGTGTCACCACCAGTCCCTCTCCCATTGGCGAGGGGAGTTAGAGTCGTCCCTTCTCGGCATTACCTGCACCAGTACCCTTGTACTTCGACGGGGTGACGTTGAAGCGGTAACGCAGTGAAAGCTGGATGCAACGGGAGTCGTTGTCCTCGGTCTTCGTCAACTGCATACGATCGAAGTAGAACGTACCTCGGCCGATGCCTTGGTTGAAGAGGTCGTTACCCGTCAGTTTGATGTTGAGCCGCCGTTTGAACAGGTCCTTACTGACACTGAGTGAAAGCATGGCATTGGTGGTCTCGATTCTGAAGTTTGAACCGGTATAGCCGTGCGTGTGTATGTTGAAGTCGGCCTGCAGCAGCCAGTCGTGGGGTAGGGTGACGATGTTGCCCAACTGCAGCGAGAGCATTGGCGTGTTGAGGTGCTTGTCCTGACCGTTGAAGGTGGTGGTGAGCCACTGCTTCATGAACGTGGCATTATACTGTGGAGTCCACGTCACGCCCTCGCTGAGCTTGACACTCTTCTGTGCGCCCAGGGTGACGATGAGCCAGTTGCAGTCGTTGTAATTCCTGATAGTGGCCATGTTCACTTTGCTGTCTTCTTCCAGACTTTCCATCACAATCATGAAGGGATCTATGCAATGAATGAAGTTGGTGGTCAGATACAGCCACTTCCACATGACCATCGCGTTCAGACTGTGATACTTTACGGGACGCAGATAGGGGTTACCTCTCTGCATGTTCAGGCGGTTCTCATAGACCACATCGTTGTTCAGCAGCCAGTAGGCCGGACGGTTCGTACGCTTGGTATAGCTGAGTGAGAGACCGCCGCCGTTGCCTCCCCAAGGGAGGGGAGCCGAGATGGAAACTGACGGGAACCAGTCGCTGTAGGTGCGGCTTTGGTCATCAGCCCGTTGACCGCTGACGAAGTAGTCAGACGCTATATGCTCATAGCGCAAGCCTGCCTGTAACTGGAACCGGCCCAGCTGCTGCCGCAGTTCCACGAAGGGTGCCATGTTGCTTTCGTGCTGCTCATTGTTGCTGTTGGCAATGTAGCCCTCGGCATTCTCGAAACTGCTGCGCCAGCGGGTGTTGGTGTATTCCTCGCCCACGGACAGCTGGCCTTTCCACAGCGGATGGCTCACTATGAGCTTCTCGGCCACCATGTTGCCGCGTGTCCGGGTCTCGGTGTTCACGTCGCGGTTCTCGTAGTTGCGGCTCAGTTCTTGCTGCCCGTTGCGGCTCACGCGCTTATAGAAGGTATAGTCGGCATTGAAGTCTATGGAAAACCGTCCCACCTGTCCCGTATAGTAGAGGTTGGCCTGGTGCTTGGGTGCATTGCGGTCGCGACGGGTGCCGCTGTTGTGCAGGTGGTCGTAGGGGCTGCCGTTGGCCAGCAGGTCGTCGGCATTGTCATCACAGGTCTTCACGTAGTCGTAGATGTGTTGGTAGAAACCGCCGAAGGAGTTGCTGTCGTTCAGCAGGTAGTTGAAGCCGGCCCGCCCTTCGAGGTAGGGATTTCGTGTGGACGACTCATGGCGGTTGGTGATGGTCCACAGCGTGTCGGCAAAGACGGTCTGGCTGAAACCGCCGCTGTTCCAATTCTTGTTGTATGCTCCGAAGAGGTTGGCAAACAGTTCCAGCCCGCCCCTTCGGTAGGTCAGGTTGATGCGTTCGTTGTTGGCATAGCCGTGATTCTTGCGGCTCCACGATGTCAGCTCTACGCCAAGTCCCTCGCCCTTTGCCCGTCGGGTGCGGATGACGATGACAGACTGGACGGTGGCATCGTAGCGGGCACCGGGGTTCTGAACCACCTCCACGCTGCGAATCATGTCCGACTGAATGTTACGCAGTTCGTTCAGGTCGGTCAGCTTACGGTTGTTCAGGTAAATGAGCGGTGCTCCCTTGCCTAAGATTTCGTAGCCATCGCCTTTCTTGGAGATGGTGGGCACACGCGACAGCACGTCCTCGGCGGTGCCTAACCGCTCCATCACCGTGCCTTCCACGTTCATGATGAGCGAGTTGCCCTGCAGCTGCACCTTCGGGCGTTCGCCTTGCACCACTACACCATTCAGCGTATAGCTATCTGGCTGCATCTTTATTGTTCCCACTTCAGACTTACTGCATAGCCGATAGACGGTCTTGTAACCAATATAGGTGATGCGAGCGAGAACTTGCTCCGTTTCATAGGGGACAGCGAAATATCCACTCTCATTAGATACACCGCCGCTAAGCAACGTGGAGTCCTGTGGCGAGAGTACGGCAACGTTGGCATAGGGCAAAGGCAAGCCCTCTTCGTCAATGATGGTACCCGTCAGTCGTCGGTCTGTCTTGTGGGTACACTCCACGTATATCTCTTGGTTACCACTCTTGACAACACGGACGGGATAGAACCCTACAATCTGCTGAATGGCATCGGGTACGGACTTGTGCTGCACATGCGTGGTAACACGGAAGTCTTCCAGTTCATCGTAGATAAAGATCAGGTCATAGTCGGTGGTCTGTGACTGGATGTATTTCAATGCATCCGAGAGTGACACGTTACGAAAGTCCCTGTTGATGCGCTGTGCGCTAATGGTCATGCCTGTCAGGCACAGCAAAAGAATCATTATCTGTCTCATGGCTGTGGCTCTGTTGATGAGACAAACAGGGTGTCGTTCTCCAGTTCCAGTTGCAACCACTCAAAGTTGTTCAGCATCTCAACGACTTTCCCGATGGAATACTCCGGCCTCCACTGGTAGAACAGGCGAAGGCGGGAAGCATCTTCGTTCCGGTAAACCACCTTGACGTGATAATACTCAGACAATTCGTCTAAGATTTCGCCCAATGGTATGTTGTCGTAGAGCTTAGGCTGGGGTACAACGATGGTGTCGGGCTCATCAGTCTGGTGAGTGATGAGTGGTGAGTGGTGAGTGGTGAGTGGCGCCTTAGTACGCTGTTCCTTGGGTGTTTCCTTGTGACTGACCATGTGGAAGGCAGCATAGGCAATGCCTGAAAGCATGAGAATGCCCACAAATATCGCGGCGATTTTACTGAGTGAAGAGTGAAGCGTGAAGAGTGAAGAATTAGGCTGCTTCGTCAATTGCTGCCATTCGACATTAATCATTTCGTCGGTGACTTCCTCCTCAGCACGTGCAGCGTCAACGGCACTTCGTGTCTTTGACATCAGCACGTAGAGCTCACGGCATTCGTCGTCGGCAAGTATTTCCTGCCATTGGTCGGCCGTGTATCGTTGGGGCTGCTCCATCATCTGGAGCAATCGGTCGGTCTTGTTCATACGCTCATTGTTTTTAGTTGTGTACGTAATTGACTGAGCGCACGGCGCAGATGCTTATAGACGGTGGTCTCGCTGACACCAAGACGGCTGGCAATCTCCCTGAAGGTGATTCCATCACGGAAGTGCTGCATGATGATGGCGCGGCAGACGGGCGGTTCCAGCCTGCTGATACCCTTCTGCAGGGCTTTCAGTTCTTCTTCGAGCCTTTCCGTCGGAGTGATGCTTGTGTCCAGGTCCAGCAGGTAGAGGTGTTCCACGCGTTCCTGTATCTGACGGTTGCGAATCACGTTCAGGCATCGGTTTCGTACGCTTGTAAGCAGATAGGACTCAGCTGTTTCTTCCCGAAGGTCGCGAGGACTGTCGAGCAGTTGGGCGAAGATGTCGTGCACTACATCCTTGCTCTCCGCATCATCGTGCAGAAGTATGGTGGCCAGCCGATACATCTGACGGTAATGCTGTTTGAACAGC
>CAMVQS010000095.1 GCA_947169685.1 uncultured Prevotella sp.
TCCTGAAAGGTCTCAATCATTGAGGGGCCTTTCGCATCTTTTCTTGTTGCCATTTTGATATTTTGTTTTTTTACATTCTTTCCATTACAGTTATTTGAATGCCAGCAGATATTTCGTTGACTTCACCTCGTCCATTGAGAACTCCTTGTCAACATCCACCATCACGGGGCGTTTCTTACCCTCTATGCGCTGCTTCTCCTTGACAGTGACCGTAAACTTGTCACCGTCAACCTTAGTCAGCACACCCTGAACCTTTTTACCGTCACTGGTCTGCACCTCAACGGTCTTGCCGACGTGGTTCAGGTATTGCTGAGCCACTTTGAAGGGCTGTCCAAGTCCTGCAGAACCGACCTCCAGCTCATAATCGTCAAGTTCTTCGCCTAACTTCTCTTGCAAGAATCGGCTCAGGTCGGCACAATCCTCAATCCATACGCCGTCGGCATGGTCGATTTCTACAACAATGCGGTCGTCAGACGTCTGCATCACATCCACCAGGAAGTACTCATTGTCCTTCAACCATTCTTCAACTAATGTCTTTACAATGTTCTTATCAATCATACACATTTGTTAATTAAAACAAGAATGAGGAGCTCTCGCGGAGCCCCTCATTCCTCTGAACGGGTGCAAAGGTACTACTTTTTCCCCGTTCCCACAAGTTTTTGGCTGTTTTTTTTATAAAATTGCCAATATTTTCGTACCTTTGCCCACTAAATGGAGAAAACATATTATTATAAGGTGGCCGGACATGTGTTTGTAGTTAGTAACGAGACTACGGATGATGTGAGACAATGGCTTGAACACTACCAACCGTTCCTGATTGATGCGACAGATGAGGAACGGGCATTCACGCTGCACATCCGAGAGCAGGTGGAGGCCGACTCGTTTGAGCAGGAAATTCATCAGGACGACGATGGTTCGGAAATCATGGCTGGTCATCTAAGTGACGGCCGCCCATGCTTTAAGTTCCTGCTGTTCAGAAAACATGTGGCAACGATGGTGGCCGATACGGACTACCGTGAGGCTTCTGTCTGCATGATGAGCCAGCAGCAGTTCGGACTGGACAACGGCCTGATGGTGATGTATGCCTTGGCAACGGCAACACAGATGACGGCGTTGTTCCATTCAAGCGTGGTAAGCTGTGAAAGTCGTGGCTATATGTTCTTAGGTAAGAGCGGAACAGGCAAGAGCACACACTCGAGCCTGTGGCTAAAGCATATTGTAGGGACGGAGCTGGTGAACGACGACAATCCAGTGGTACGCATAGTAGAAGGCGAAGCCCGCGTCTATGGCTCACCCTGGAGCGGCAAAACACCCTGTTATCGCAATATAGACTATCCCTTAGGTGCTATTGTGCAGCTGAGTCAGGCACCTTACAACCGTCTTACGAAGTTGGTGAAGCTGCAGGCGTACGCAGCTCTGGTGCCCAGCATTTCAGGCAAGCGATGGGACGAACGCATTGCTGAGGGACTGCACGCAACGGAGAACTGGTTGGCGCAACATACTTCGGTTTGGCATCTGGAATGCCTGCCCGACGCTGATGCTGCCCATGTGTGTCACGATGGAATAACAAAGAAGGAATGCTGAAAACGGTTCCCAACAACGAAGCGATAGCTGCTGTGGCTGAACTCATTAAGGAAGGTCGCCACGTGGTACTGCCTGTCAAGGGCAACAGTATGCTGCCCTTCATCATAGGTGGACGTGAGAGCGTAGAGCTGATTCCTCCACCTCCTGCCCAGGTGGGCGACGTGGTGCTGGCATGGGTCGATGGGAGCCACTATGTGGTACATCGTGTCATCGGCATCAGCCCGCAGGGCGACATCTCGCTGATGGGCGACGGAAATATCCGTGGTGTGGAACATTGTACACAAAAGGACATTGTAGGCAAGGCCATCTGCGTGGTGGGAGCCGACGAACGGAAGCGTCCGTTGCCCAACGACAGCTGGCAATGGAGGCTCTGGAACAAGCTGCGTCCTGTGCGCCGCTGGATTCTGGCCGTATATAGAAGAACAATATTAAAAATGATATGAAACAGAGAAAAGGATTTGTGCTGCGCACGGTGTGCGGTGAGAATGTGATTGTGGGCGAGGGCCTCGAAACCATTAACTTCGGCAAGCTTATCAGTCTGAATGAGTCGGCTGCCTACCTGTGGAAACGGGCAACGGACATGGGCGACTTCACGGCTCAGCAACTGGCTGACGCCTTGCAGGAGGAATACGAGGTAAGCCCTGAGCAGGCACTCAATGATGTGGAGCGCATCATCAGCGAATGGCAAAAGGTAGGCATTGTAGAGTAAGATGAAGTATATCGCATGGCTATGGCATAACACTGCAGGCATACGGCTGAATACGGCAGTACGCATTGTGGCAGGTGTGGCTCAGGTGGCACTGGGCCTGCTGATGGTGTGGCTGTGCAAACGCTTCATTGACGAGACGGTCGTAAACGGCACCTTCAGCGACATCATCCACATGGTGCTGGCACTGGTGGCTGTGGTCTTGGGAGGCATCGTACTCAGGCAGTTCTACTATTATATGAATATCAGCGCAAACACCCGGCAGACGAACGACATACGACTGCGCATCTTCAGCCACCTGTTCCGCCGACGGATGTTTGAAAACGAGATTCATTCAGGCGACATCACCTCACGACTGGAGACGGATGTGACTACCGTGAGTGATGCCTGCACCACGCTGCTTCCACAGTTTATCATCACGGGTATTCAGTTGCTGGGCGCCTTCCTGCTGATGCACTCTATGGACACCACGCTGGCGTGGACCCTGCTATTGCTGACACCCCTGCTGGTGATACTGGGAAAGTTCGTGGCACGCCGACTGCGTCAGATGACTCGTGACATCCGTGAGCAGGATGCCAGTATTCAGATGCTGGTACAGGAAGGCATGGAGCACAATGCCGTGCTACGCTCGCTGGAGAGTGGCACCTGGCTGACAGGGCGGTTGGACAACATGCAGCAGGAACTGAAGGGAAAGATTCAGCGACGTACACGCTTCACCATTATTACTCGTTCGCTGTTGGCAAGCAGCTTCGGACTAGGCTATCTGTTTGCTTTCGTTTGGGGCGGACTGCAGCTTCGCGAGGGTGCCATCACATTTGGAGTCATGACGTCGTTCCTCCAGCTGGTAGGTCAGATACAGCACCCCATTCTGAACCTCCTCAATATGGTGCCACAACTCATACACGCCTCTGCAAGCATCGACCGATTGGAAGAACTGGAACGTCTGGACGTAGAGGACTCATCCACACTTGAACCTCCGTCCGCTGCCCCCACAGGCCTCCAAATGGACGACGTGTCATTCCGCTATGCCAATGGCGACTATTACGTCCTGAGTCATTTCTCGCATAACTTCCGTCCGGGCAGCAAGACTGCGCTTACTGGTCAGACAGGTGCAGGAAAGACAACGGTCTTCAGGTTGTTGCTGGCACTCATACAACCCGAGAGCGGCAACATCTCTCTTTACACACCAAACGAGACGCTTCCCGTCCAGCCGTCAACAAGAAAGCATTTTGTCTTTGTGCCTCAAGGTAATACGCTTCTAAGTGGAAGCATACGCTACAACCTGCAACTGGCCAAGCCTGATGCCACCGACGAAGAGCTCAGGCATGTGCTCCACATGGCAGTGGCAGACTTTGTGTTTGACTTGCCGCAAGGCATTGATACAGAATGTGGGGAGCGTGGAGCGGGACTCAGCGAGGGACAGGCACAGCGCATTGCCATTGCCCGTGGCCTCTTGCGTCCAGGCAATATTCTGTTGCTCGATGAAATCAGCTCGTCACTTGACGAACAGACCGAGCGCACTTTGTTTACAAATCTCTTTGAGAATTACCCCGATAAGACCGTCATCATGATTTCCCATCGCCCCAGCATCAGTCAGCTGTGCGACGAAATCATCAGCATTGAACGTTGAGTTTCTTATTGACGCTCAGCGTTCAACAACCGTTTGTATTCCTCTGGATTGTTCAGCAGTCGGACAGCCTCCTTATATTGCTTGTCAGTAACCAACCCCGACTCCACGACACCAGCCTGATAGTAGTAGGCCATGATGATGTCCTGCTCAAGCATCTGTTGTAAGGTCTCACGATGGCGATCGATGTCACGGGCAATGTCGTGCTTCAGCTTTGCCTTCAGCGCATCAAACTCAGCCTTGGCCTCGTCGTAGTAGCCTTCAAACTGGGCAGCTTTCACCAAATCGTCAAAACGCTTCTCACTGACAGGATCATACGTAAAGCCGCTGTCAATGACACGCTGTTTGAAGTCAGCAAATTCCGCGTCTGTCAGGTGGAACTGCGTGGGAGACGCAATCTGCGGATGCTTGGCAATATACTCTGTCACGTAGTCGAACATGACTTCTGTCGAGTCTATGCGGTCCAGATAAACGGCAATGTTAGGAAGCGTATCAGGCTTCACCTCGATGTCGGGCTTAATGCCGTCCTCTTTCGTGATGCCACGACCTGAAGGCAGATAATAGCGTGAAGTCGTCAGTTTCAGGTCCCCGTTATACGGTAGCTGGATGTTCGGAATCTGTACCAGCCCCTTGCCGTATGTGCGCGTACCTATTAATATACCACGACGCAAGTCCTGAATGGAGCCGCTCGTAATCTCACTGGCAGAAGCTGTCTCGCCATTAACCAGTACCACGATGGGCATCACGGTGTCAACAGGCTCCAGACGCGTCACATACGACGAGCTGGCACGGGCCATCTTGCCTCGTGTCTCCACCAGTGTCACGTTCTTCGGAACCCACAGGTTAAGAATATCAATACACTCCGACAAAGAGCCGCCACCATTACCACGCAGGTCAAGGATAAGCGACTTGGCACCACGCTGCTTCAAATCAACGAATGCACGACGCATGGGTTTCGAAGGCTCACCGACAAAGGTTGTCAGGTTGATGTAGCCGATGCCGTCCTCACGCAAGCCATAATAAGGAATCTCTGGCAGTTGGATATTCCTACGCGTAATCTTGAACTTCATCTCCTTGCCCGTCGTAGGACGCAGGATTCTCAGCACAAAACTCGTGCCGGCATCGCCACGCAGGTGCTCGCTGACGTACGACACCGTCTTGTCTGTCATCAGCGTATCGTCAATTTGCAGGATGATGTCACCCTTCTTCAGACCTGCTTCAGCAGCAGGCATTCCAGCGTACGGCTCGTCAACCACCACGCGCTTCAGACGCTGGTGATAACGTATCAGCGCACCAATACCTGCATACTTGCCCGTCAGCATTGCCTTCAAGTCATCTTTCTTGCTGGCAGGATAATACTCCGTGTAAGGATCGAGCGAATGGAGCATGGCACTGATGGCCGTACCGATAACCTTCTCGGCGTCAAGCGTATCTACATACATCAGGTCGAGATTCTTGTAAATCGCATTAAACGTATCCAGCTGCTTGGCCACTTCAAAGTTATGGTCACTCGTGTTCTGGGCTTGGGCAACCATCAAAGCTGGCAGGGCCACAAGAATAGACAACAAAATTCTTTTCATGTTCAATTATATTTTTACTGCCTGCAAAATTACATGTTCTTTGGCTAATATCAGCCTTTTTATCTGTTTTTTTGTAAAAAATTTATCTTTCCCGTCATTTTTTTGTAAAAAAGTTTGGTTAATTCAAAAAATCAACGTACTTTTGCACCCGCTTAACAGCAAAACCTGCTTCAGTAGCTCAGTTGGT
>CAMVQS010000096.1 GCA_947169685.1 uncultured Prevotella sp.
TGTCTGTCAGGCTGATATAGTCATCTTCATTCTGCTTTATGACCGTTATCTGCGTGTTCTGTACTGTTATCTTTGCCATATTGTCTGCTGTTTTACAAACTTTGCGCTGCAAAGTTACAACTTTTCCACCAATTACAGATAACTTGCCATATTAAATAAGGTGAAGAAGGCGTTTTTTACCGCATTTTGGCATCAAAACGTCACTTACAACTTTTTTCCCCTACCTTTTTGATTCACTTTGTACCAAAGATTTCCTGTCTGGCGACACATAAACATAGGTACGATTGACAATCAGTAATTCTGTCCATAGTTGGCTTTGAATCATTAACCGCCATTGAATCCCAGATATTTAGAGCATCTGAGATACAACTGCGGTACAAGAACCTTATTTTTCGTTGATTTTCGTGCTATCGGCAAAGCCCCAAAATGACCTTCTATTGTCAGCTGGACTTGACAAACGGTAAAATTGCCTCAAATATAAAGTCAAATAATCTTAACAGTTTGTTAAATCTTACTCATTATTGAAGGCAGGTTTTGCTCTGCAAAACTCTTAGATTTCCCATTTTTCGCTATTGCACTTTTTTGTACCGTTCAACTTTTGGAGTATTGCATTTATGACTGTGTTTCAATTACTTATGAAAACCAAAAACACTTCCACATGAATTCTATCACCAATCTCCTAACCGTGTAAAAAAGCACTGTCCATTGTCACAATTGTCACAAGGGGTCTTGAATGAGACGTTGAAGAAAACAAGGGGACTCATGTTTCATCCTATGAAAAGGTACGATTCACGTAATGAAAAGGTAGGTTTCATGGCATGAAACTTTACTCGCCGAGTAAGCAGCCTTTACATACCGAGTAAAGGGTCGAAAGTCGGTATGTTTCGCCTCGAAAGTCGGTATGTTTCTCCTTGACAACGACAAGGGCTCCGTTTTTCCAAAAATGAGGACGTTTCGTCCCCAAGATACAACACTTACCATCACCACGCTAAAACCCCGATACACACTGCGTTTGGAGCATGGTAAGTGTTTGTAAAGACTTACTATAGACTTACCATAGATGTATTTATCAGCAAATTCGAAAGATGGTAAGTGTTAGGGTAAGTCTATGTTAAGTGTATGTTAAGTCTTCTACATACACTTAACATGGCTGAAATCCAGTGTAGATCAGGCTTTCAGACATACTATAGTAAGTGTTTCCCTGATGTGACAGGTACCAGACTCTGTCATACAAACCACATACTTATTGCCCATAAACTATATATTAACGATAGCTTAACTATATACTTACGACAGCTATGTTAGAAACAAAAAGACGGGTTCATGTTTCATCCTATGAAAAGGTTGGATTCACGTAATGAAACTATGCGTTTCATGGCATGAAACTTTACTCGCCGAGTAAGCTGCCTTTACATACCGAGTAAAGGAACAAAACATACCGACTAACGGGTCGAAAGTCGGTATGTTTCGGTCTGAAAGTCGGTATGTTTCGATGTGAAAGTCGGTGACTATAGTTCTTCTATCTCGTCGATGATGTTCTGCGCAGCATTCACGGCCTTGAAATGATAGTAGAGACCGATGCCTAAACCAATGAGAGCGCCAATGATGAGAGCGATGGTCATCGCCCAGGGATAGGCTCCCTCAGGGGCATTCTTCCATGCGAACTCGTAGCAAGCCCAGGCACCCCAGGGAATGAGGAGCAGTGGGGTGACATAGTAGAGCCACTGGTTGTACTGCTTCTTAAAACGGGCCATGATGCGAGCCACTGTCGAGAGGTCGTCCCTCATGAAGTTGATCTGGTCAACGGGCTTGTGAATGTACCAGGTGGCAGCGGCACAGAACAGTACCATGAGGACGGTGGCAATGAGAAACGCCAAGCTGAACATGCCGGTGAAGTAGAGCAGGGGGTACAGGAGGACGCAGACGGCCACGCAGATATACTCCGCAATCTTGGTGCTGTTGATGTCCTTCTTCCTGACCCTCATGGTTTCACGAAGCAGACGGTCGTTGACAATTTCCTGATTCTTAAGCTGGTTCTTGAGGATGGCATACTGGTTGCGCAATTCCTCGAAATACATTTCTTCCATATTCCTGTGGTTTTTACATTTTCTTCATTAATTCTTTGATTCTAAAGAGTTTTACGCCCACGTTTTTAGCGGTGATTCCCATAACGGCGCCAATCTCGTCGTAGCTCATACCCTCCAGCCACATCATGACCAGAGCCCTGTCAACGAGTCCAAGGCGTCCGATGCGCTGATGTAACTGACGAACCTGTGTGCTGTTGGCGTCGCTGTCTTCGAAGAAGTTAACGTTCATGGTCAGAGGCACGCGTTTTACCTCCTTCTTTTTCTTGCGCTCCTGCAGGAGGCATGTGTTCAGGGCTACTCGATAGATCCACGTGCTGATCTTACTTTCTTCGCGAAACGTATCGATGCCTTTCCACATGTTGATCAGCGTCTCCTGAAAGAGGTCGTTCACTTCCTCTTCGTCGTGGGAGAACATGTAGCACACCGTGTAGATTGTGCTCTTATGTTCCCGCACCAACTGGGCAAATTGTTCTTCGTTCTGTTTCATCTTTTTTGGATGTTTTTACCTTTAGATGCATGAAGTTATCAAATAATTACAGGAAATCTGAATTTTTCCGGCCAAAGGTAATGAAAACTGAGCGAAATGCAAAGAACACAGGTACGAAAAAATTGTTAAAAGCTTGCCGCTCTACGGAATATATAGGAATAATATTCGTATTTTTGTAGCCCAATAATTGTTATACTTATATATATAAATAGGAGATGATGAAGAGACTGTTTGTTTTGGGTATGATGGCTCTTATGCTGGGCTGTACTTCGCTGATGGCTCAGAAGAGCATAGTGATTCTTTACGAGAATGACGTACATTGTGGTATTGACGGCTATAAGACGATGGCTGGCCTGCGCGATGCCATCAACGGTACGGATACTGCTTATGTGGCTATAGTCAGCGTGGGCGATTTCCTTCAAGGTAATACGACCGGTGCCATTTCGAAGGGCCAGTATATCGTTGACATCATGCGCGAAATGAAATATGATGCCGTGACGCTGGGTAACCATGAGTTCGACTATGGCGTGCCTCGCATGTTGGAGTTGCTGAGACAGCTGGATGCTCCCATCGTTAGTGCGAACTTCTTTGAGGCAGGTGCACCGCAAACGCTGTATGCGCCCTACATCATCCGTCAGTTTGGCAACAAGAAGGTGGCCTTTGTAGGTGCTACAACACCTGAGACCATGATTCTGGAGGGTTATGCGTTTTACGATACGAACGGCATATTGATCTATGACCTGAAACGTGACAGCTTCTATCAGTTGATTCAACAGGCTGTAGATAAGGCCAGGGCTGAGGGTGCCGACTACGTGGTGCTGCTCTCTCATGTGGGTGAGACGACGCAGTCATTGGGTTTCAACTCGCATCTTATGGTGAACAACACACGCGGCATCGACGTGGTGCTCGACGGACATTCGCACGAGATTTTTGAGAACGCGAGGGTTGCGAATGCTGACGGCAAAGAGATTACCGTGACACAGACAGGTACGCAGTTCTCTACTATCGGCAAGCTGCTTATCACACCTGACGGACAGCTTATTACAAAGCTCATCAAACCTGCTGACATTCCCTATGTGAACGAGAAGGTGGCTGCTGTAACAGACAATATCCGCGAGTTGGTGAAGGCTACAACCTCGAAGGTAGTGGCACGTACTGCTTACAGACTTGTGGTGAGCGACGAAAATGCACAGTGGGTGGTGCGCAATCAGGAGACAAACGCCGGCGATCTGGTGGCTGACGCCTACCGTTACGCCATGAAAGCTGACATAGGATTTGAGAATGGTGGTGGCCTGCGCAACGACATCATGGCTGGTGACATTACCTATGGCGATATCATTGGTATGCTGCCTTACGACAACGTTTTGCGTCGCATCGCGGTGACAGGTCAGCAGCTGAAGGACATGCTTGCCCGCAACACGGCGCTGGTTCCTGTGCTCGACGGAAACTTCCCCCAGGTGTCAGGCTTACGTTTCACCATCCACTGCAAGAGCCATACCGTTAGCGATATTGAGGTGCTGCAGGCTGACGGCAGCTATGCACCGCTGGACTTGAACCACACCTACAGCGTGGCGCTGACAGACTATAACCACAATAATGGCGGGTTCTTCGACTGCTTCAAGAAGTGCCCTGTACTCTTTGAGAGTTCCATGCGCTACTACGAGGCTCTGGCTGACTACCTGACAAAAGAACTTGGGGCCAGCACAGGTAATGCCTATGCACAGCCCCAAGGACGTATTAAGATAGTCGAAGACTAAGTCTTACTTGTTCTTCAGCAGATCGCGGATTTCACCGAGCAGCTTCTCCTCGTTGCTGGGCTCGGGAGCGGGTGCGGGCTCTTCTGCCTTCTTCTTGCTGAGCTTGTTCATGGCTTTGATCATGAAGAAGATACAGAGTGCGACAATGAGGAAGTCGATGATGTTCTGACAGAACTGTCCGTAAGCGAAGACAGAACCCAGTTCACGAGCTTTCTCAAGTGTCAGCCCGTCAGCCTGTCCTGACAGGGGAATAAAGAGGTTGGTGAAGTCTGCGTTGCCGAGTGCCTTGCCAACGAGCGGCATGATGATGTCGTCAACGAGACTTGAAACGATTTTACCAAAAGCGCCGCCGATGATGACACCGACTGCCATGTCCATTACGTTGCCCTTGAGGGCGAACTCTTTAAATTCTTTAATGAATCCCATAATAATAGTATTAATAATTAATTATATAATGTGTTGATTACTCCAAAACGTAGTTTCTTGGCATAAATCTGCAAAGTCTAAATTGCAAACTGACCCTTGCTGTCCTCACAATAGCCAAATATTCGACGTCTTTAAACTTTATTAAAAGTTTTACGCACGAAATTTGATGCAAATATAGAAAATAATTTGTAACTTTGTGCCCGAAAAAGGAAAAAAATGCATTTGGAGCATAAAAATTTAGGATAATACGAATATTTATTAATCCCTTTATAAATTAAATTAAAGTAAAATGACAAAAGTTGCAATTAACGGTTTCGGCCGTATCGGTCGCCTCGCTTTCCGTCAGATGTTCGAGGCTGAAGGTTATGAAGTAGTAGCAATCAACGACTTGACCAGCCCGAAGATGCTGGCTCATCTGCTGAAGTATGACACCGCTCAGGGTGGTTTCTGTGGCAAGTTCGGTGAGAACAAGCACACTGTTGAAGCTGGTGAGGATTTCATCGTTGTAGATGGTAAGAAGATTACGATTTATGCTATTCCTAACGCTGCTGAGCTGCCTTGGGGTCAGCTGGACGTTGACGTAGTTCTGGAGTGCACAGGTTTCTACACTTCTAAGGAGAAGGCTTCTGCACACCTGACTGCTGGTGCTAAGAAGGTTGTTATCTCTGCTCCTGCTGGCAACGACCTGCCCACTATCGTTTACAATGTAAACCACAAGACCCTGACTCCTGCTGACACTGTTATTTCTGCAGCTTCTTGCACCACTAACTGTCTGGCTCCCATGACGAAGGCTCTGAACGACTTCGCTCCCATCCAGAGCGGTATCATGACAACTGTTCACGCTTACACTGGTGACCAGATGATTCTGGACGGTCCTCAGCGCAAGGGTGATGTTCAGCGCGCTCGTG
>CAMVQS010000097.1 GCA_947169685.1 uncultured Prevotella sp.
GAGCACAACACTTTTAATGTTGGGGTCTTGGGTTCGAGCCCCAAGCGGATCACACAAGGGAGAGGTTACAAGAGCCTCTCCCTTTTTCATGACTATGAAGTGGACAACGATACATATTGACGAGACGGACTCTACCAACCGCTGGCTGAAGGAGCAACTGCCCCTCTCCTGCCCTACTGTGGTGTGGACTGACTACCAGACAGCAGGGCGCGGACAGGGCACCAACACGTGGGAGAGCGAACGGGGCAAGAACCTGACATTCTCCATCGCGTTCCGTCCTGAGGATGTCAAAGCGGCGGAGCAGTTCATCCTGTCGATGGCCATCTCGGTGGCGCTGACCAAAACACTCTGTGGGTTGAAAGACGTCAGCATCAAGTGGCCTAACGACATCTATGTAGGCAACAAGAAGATATGCGGCATCCTGATAGAGAACACGCTGACGGGCAACCATATCAAGGACTGCATCATGGGCATTGGCTTGAACGTCAACCAGACGCTGTTCGTGAGTGATGCTCCCAACCCCACGTCGATAGCCTTGGAAAGCGGACAGCAACAGAGCCGCGAAGAGGTGCTGCAGACGCTACTGACCAACTTCAGTCAGCTGCTGGACAACTGGGACGAGGACAAGATTCGTAAAGCCTACCGACAGCAACTCTATTGGCATGAGGGCTCCCATCCTTTTCGCGACCAGAACGGACAGTTTGAGGCTTCCATCATCCGTGTGGAAGACGACGGACACCTGCTGCTGCGTGACAAGGAAGGACGCGAACAGCGCTATGCCTTCAAGGAAGTTGCGTTTTTAGTTGATAATATGAAAAATAATTCGTAACTTTGCCGACATGAAACGAAGACACATTATATAATATAAATACTAAAAGCTATGAAGTTTAAAAGAATTCTGTTGAAGTTGTCGGGCGAAAGCCTGATGGGTGCACAGGGCTACGGCATCGACCCTGAGCGTCTGAGCGACTATGCCCGTCAGATCAAGGAAGTCAGTGAGATGGGTGTACAGATTGGCATCGTCATCGGCGGAGGCAACATCTTCCGCGGACTAAGCGGCAGCCAGAAAGGCTTTGACCGCGTGAAGGGTGACCAGATGGGGATGTGTGCCACAGTCATCAATTCGCTGGCACTGAGTTCGGCGCTGGGTGCTGTGGGCGTAAAGAACAAGGTGCTGACAGCTATTCGCATGGAGCCCATTGGCGAGTTCTACACCAAGTGGAAGGCCATTGAGGCTATGGAGCAGGGGTATGTCTGCATCTTCTCTGCAGGCACAGGCTCCCCTTACTTCACCACCGATACAGGCAGCTCTTTGCGTGGCATTGAGATTGAGGCCGACGTGATGCTGAAAGGTACCCGTGTGGACGGCATCTACACCGCCGACCCCGAGAAGGACCCCACTGCTACAAAGTTTGACGAAATCACCTACAAGGAAGTGCTGGCACGCGGTCTGAAGGTTATGGATCTGACAGCCATCTGCATGTGTCAGGACAATAACCTGCCCATCTATGTCTTCAACATGGACGTCGTAGGAAACCTGAAGAAAGTGATGGATGGAGAAGAGATTGGAACGTATGTTCACAATTAACTCTCCTCGCTGAAGTCAACATATTCGCCATCGTCCTCAGTGAAAATCTTTTTGTTTTCACGCTCCTGATGACGGTGGTCAATAATCACCTCTCCACTCTGCGTCTGCGTACGACGTGGTTGAGCATCCTGAGCAGCTTCGTTCAACGGTCCAGTAGAACGATGCTGCTTTTTGCTGTCATCATAGTGATACTGCTGAGCACGACGGCCTGTATAGTCTTTTCGCTGGTGGTTATACAAGGCATCCTCCATCGCCTTCTTGGTATTCTTGATTCGCGTGTAGAGGCGATATATGACGCGGAAGAGTGCAATACCAATGAAGATGACAAAGACGGCGGCGAATATCAGTACGCCAAAGAGAGCTTTAGACATAGGTTATTTCTGTTTTTTCGAGAGGTTTGTCAGGATGGAAAGTAATACATACCAGGCAATGACGATAGCCAAGCCTTTTATCAGAAAGAATGCCAGAATCACGGCAGAGGACAGCAGAAACAGATATTTGATTTCGTTACCTTTCCAGCCCCAATGCTTGAACTTCAAGGCAAACATAGGTATCTCGCAAACCAGCAGCCAGCAGCTGATGAGCACACCAGCCAGAATGACCAGACTCAGGTTGGGGCCGATAAACGGTGCCGTCTTCATCCAGTCGCCCGCTCCTACGATGAGCGAACCCCAGAACAGCGCATTGGCAGGCGTGGGAAGTCCGATGAATCCCAAGGCCTGACGCTCGTCGAGGTTGAACTTAGCCAGTCGCAGCGCAGAGAAAGCGGCCATGACGAAAACGACATACGGCAGCAACTCAGTCTCTGGTCTCAGATAGTCGAACACGATGGCAGAGGGCGCAAAGCCGAAAGTGATGTCATCAGCCAGTGAGTCAAGCTCCTTGCCAATCGGCGAGCTGACACCCAACAGGCGTGCACTCATTCCGTCGAAGAAGTCAAACACCGCGCCAATGACGATAAACAACAGTGCCATGTCTGCCCGCCCCTGAAATGCAAACCAAGTAGCAATACAGCCGGAAATGAGGTTGCAGCAGGTTACCGTGTTGGGAATATGCTTCTTCATGGCTTCAGTCTTGCAATCATCGTTTGGTCGCCAGTCGTCGGCTGCCCCATCTTTACACAAACCTCTGAACCCAAGGGAAGAAAGACATCGACGCGCGATCCGAGCTTGATGAAGCCCAAGTGCTCGTCAATATAACATTCTTCGTTATCCTTGGCGTAGGTCACAATACGACGGGCTATGGCACCGGCTATCTGACGACAGAGGACTTGCTGGCCGTCAGGCGTCTCTATCATGACGTCGGCATGCTCGTTCTCCTCACTGGCTTTGGGCAACCACGCCTTGTGGTAGTTGCCGTCCTTATGCTTCACAAACAGCACCTTTCCGTCAACGGGGAACCAGTTGGCGTGAACGTTGAACGGACTCATGAAGATACTAATCATCAGTCGGCGGTCATGAAAATACTCGTGCTCGTCAACCTCCTCAATCACCACCACACGGCCGTCGGCAGGAGCCACCACCATATTCTCCGTATCACCATTGAAGTAACGGATAGGACAACGATAGAAGTTCAGCACAACAAACCACACTGGACCAAAGACCACGAGGAATGCCCAGAACGGTATCTTGGTATCGAAACAAAACCACAGGACAGCAGCCACAGCAGCTATCAGCAGCAACGAGCCCATCAGCGTATTGGTACCCTCCCTGTGTATTCTGATTTTCTTGATTTTCTTCAGTTTCTTGATTTTCTCTCCCATGATAAACGTAGTGTTCACTTTGGTTTCAATGTGCAAAGGTACATAATAAATATGAATTATGAATTAATAATTATGAATTTTTTTGGTTATCTCAGTTTTTTGGCGTATCTTTGAGCCTCAAATTGACAAAAACCACATACACATGCAAGACTTCGTACACCTTCACGTTCATACGTACTATTCCATACTTGACGGACAGGCCAGCATCAAGCGTCTGGTTGACAAAGCCATAGCCAACGGCA
The DNA here is from genome assembly GCA_947169685.1 of uncultured Prevotella sp. GTDB lineage: Bacteria > Bacteroidota > Bacteroidia > Bacteroidales > Bacteroidaceae > Prevotella. The sequence goes on from CAMVQS010000097.1 coordinate 3,593, forward strand.
TGCAGGGCATGGCTGTCACAGACCACGGTGACATGTTCGGCATTAAGGAGTTTCATGACTACTGCATGGGGGTGAACAAAGGGCGCAAGAAGGAAGGACTGCCTCCCTTCAAACCCATCTTCGGGTGTGAGATGTATGTGTCACGCTATGGCTCGAAGAGTCTGAAAAACGACAAGCGTCACCAAAGCGGCTACCACCTCATTGTGCTGGCCAAGAACGAGACAGGCTACAAGAACCTTATCAAGCTGGTAAGCAACTCGTGGACAGATGGTTACTACATGCGTCCGCGTACTGACCGCGAGGATCTGGAACGTTATCATGAGGGACTCATTGTCTGTTCGGCCTGCATCGCCGGCGAGGTGCCCAAGAAAATTCTGGACGGTGACATAGCTGGAGCCCGCGAGGCCATCGAGTGGTATCACCGTGTGTTTGGCGACGACTATTACCTGGAGTTGCAGCGCCATGAGGTAAAAGACCCGACGATACGTGCCAACCGCGAGACCTTCCCCCTGCAACAGAAGGCCAACAAGGTGCTCATCGAGCTGGCAAAGGAATACGGTATCAAACTGATCTGCACCAACGACGTCCATTTCGTAGATCAGGAGAATGCAGAGGCTCACGACCACCTGCTTTGCATGTCAACAGGCAAGGATCTGGACGACCCCACCCGTATGCTCTATTCGAAACAGGAGTGGTTCAAGACGCGTGAGGAGATGAACGAGATATTCCAAGATGTGCCTGAAGCATTATCAAACACACTCGAAATACTGGACAAAGTTGAGATATACAGCCTCGACCATGACCCCATCATGCCCTTCTTCCCTATCCCAGAGACATTTGGAACGGAGGAGCTATGGCGTCAGAAGTTTACTGAACAGCAGCTCTATGAGGAGTTCACCACCGACGAGAACGGACAGAACCCGTTATCGCCAGAGGAAGGTGAGAAGAAAATCAAGAAGCTGGGTGGTTACGACAAGCTTTACCGCATCAAGTTCGAGGCCGACTATCTGGCAGAACTGGCCTATCAGGGTGCCCGCAAAATCTATGGCGACCCCTTGCCTCAGGAGGTGGAAGACCGCGTGCGTTTCGAGCTGCACATCATGAAGACCATGGGTTTCCCGGGCTACTTCCTCATCGTGCAGGACTTCATCAACTCGGCTCGCGACCAATTGGGCGTCATGGTAGGTCCAGGACGTGGTTCTGCAGCAGGTTCTGTCGTGGCTTACTGTCTGGGCATCACCAAGATAGACCCATTGAAGTACGACCTTCTGTTTGAGCGTTTCCTGAATCCAGACCGTATCTCGCTGCCCGATATCGATACCGACTTCGACGACGACGGACGTGGCAAGGTGCTCAAATGGGTGGAGGACAAATACGGCCATGAGAACTGTGCCCACATCATCACCTACGCCACTATGGCCACCAAGAACAGCATCAAGGACGTGGCACGCGTAGAGAAGGTGACCATCGCCCAGTCAAACGCGCTGTGCAAGGCTATTCCCGACCGTCTGCCTGACGGACCCGACGGCAAGGCTACGAAGATGAACCTGCCCAATGCCATTAAATATGTACCTGAGCTACGCGAAGCAGAAGCCAGTCCCGACCCCGCCCTGCGCAACACCATCAAATATGCACGCATGTTGGAAGGAACAGTGCGCGGTACCGGCATCCATGCCTGCGGCTTCATCATCTGTCGTGACCCCATCAGCGAACACGTACCCGTCTCGACGGCTGACGACCCTGACTTCAAGGACACCAAGACCAACTGCACGCAGTACGATGGTCACGTCATCGAGTCAACAGGTCTCATCAAGATGGACTTCCTGGGCCTGAAGACACTGTCGGAGCTGAAGGAGGCCT
>CAMVQS010000098.1 GCA_947169685.1 uncultured Prevotella sp.
ATCAGATCTCTGCCAAGGTCGAGGACGGCATCCTGACCATCACCATGCCGAAGACCGAACCGAAGGAGAAAGTCACCAAGGCCATTGAGGTCTCATAACATGCTGACTCAAAACAAAATCAAAGCCCGACCTGCAATTTGCAAGCCGGGCTTCTTTTTATGATAACGACACAATTTCCACGTCCATCCCCATTGGGACGGAGGCGGAAACATGAGTCATTAAAAGTCAAAGCTTGATAAATAGTTAAATCTTGAATATCTGCATATGGATGCTGATATTCTCATTGTGTTCGTGCAAGACGTTCTGAAGCTGGTGCACGTATGGAATCTGAACGTTATGGAACACAGGAACATTATCTTTGAAAACAATTTTGTTGTCGGTACCCAGTTGCGGATGGATAAATGTATTGGCATTTGATTTGTCTCTCCACCAACCGTTCTTTTCGAGCAGAAGTATCGTTACAGGGATTGGTTCCATTCCACTGGGATAAATCATAATCTCGTCTGTACAGATGTCGCTGCTGTCATCATACAGCTTTCCTTCTGCTACCAGTTCACCATTTTGTTTGTATAGGGACGTGATTTTGGCTATTTCTCCATCTGTCCTTATCCATGCCCCTACAGCTAATTCCTTTGAGTCAATTATTGTCTTATTCATACTATAAAGATTAATTAATGATAACGTGCGTGTGCACGTATGAGAAAGATTCCTGATCATAGATGACAGGATAGTTGATAATTTCAAAAGAGATTACTTAGGGGACAGAACTAAGCATAACGATTGTATGGCAACCAGTGTTCACATATAAGGTACTGAGGTCGCCACCACTTGTACAGAATACTTTTTTCTTTTGCCATAAAGCACGTTCTACATTATTCTATATTACTACACAGAAGATTTTCTTCTGCTGAAAATACCATTTTTGGCGGTGCAAAGGTAAACATTTCATTAGAAACAAACAAATCTTTTAGCCTTAATTGTTGAAAATACACCAAATTGCATATAGTAATTGATTTGTATCAATGTCGATTGGTAGAATTTTGCGTTATAAACTATAAAAACATATTGTAACCTGTTTTGTTTTTAACATAGAAACGATATTGAAATGTTAAAATTCTAAGATTTTGCAGAATTTACTTCTATCATCGTTTTTTCTTCGTTCCTTTGCACACCGAAAATAAAAAAGTATTAGTTCAAACAAGGTAAAAAGATGAGTTATTCTACAATTTACTTCATCGGACTGACAGTAGTCTTCGCCATCTACTATTTGGCTTTGATGTATCTCGACATGAAGGCCAAGAAAGAAGACAAGAGCGATGTTGAGACCATCGATGTCCCAGAGCCTGCACCAGACGCTCCACCTACCGAGGTTGAAGAGACCGATGACGGCTATGTTATCAGAAACGGGAAGGATGGCACAGACGGTTCAAATGCTTCTTCTGGCAGTCAGAATCAGGGAAATACTGCTCATGGCGACAAGGCAGACAATGTCATGAGTCACATCCAGAGCCAGTTCAAACCCGTCAAGATGCAGTCAGATGCCGAGTTTACCCATGAGCAGATGCAGCTCATCATGGCTAACGGCGGTGACACTTCAGATGGAAACAAAATCACCCATACCCGAATAAGAGTGTAATCCTATGCAAATCCGAAGAATTCTATCCATCCTGCCCATCCTGATGGTCTGTCACATCATCCCTGTGACTGCCGAAACACTGGTTGACGGCGGTGCTGTTGACTACAACATGGGAGCCGAGGGCCTGTATAGCATGACAGAGTTCCTGTTGGTGATGATGCACTACGTAACGCTTGTGCTCTATGCCATAGCCACACTGACGGCTATCGTCAATGCCCTGCAGATATACATTAAGATGAATAATCAGGAAGGCGACATATCCAAGTCGATCATGATGTGCTTTGGCTCATGTCTGTTCCTTGTGATAGCCACGTTCGCCCTGCCGGGATTCTTCGGAATAGTACGCTCAGACAATGTCGTATTCGGCTGGTAATCAGCCATAAACATAACCATTAATTTTCGTTCTTTATTCTATTCTAATAGTTTCGTTCTTTAATCTACAAGTTTTCAGGTAACACAAATTTATTCTAAAACAAATGATTTTTGCGAACTTAAAGAATGGCTGCAAGCGTGCTTGCAACCTTGTAAAGAACAGCCGTGCCGTGCGCTTCTGCGTCCTCGTCGCCGTGTGTCTCACCTTCAATGTTGCCACAGCCCTGGCACAGTCGGGCGGTGGTGCAGGCTACGAGGCTGGTAAGAACGCCATCAGCCAGGCTTCTGAGCAGATTGCCCAGTACGTCCCCATTGCCACCAAGCTCTGCTATGCCATTGCAGGTGTCGTGGCCATCGTCGGTGCCATCTCCGTGTATGTGAAGATGAACAACGAGGAGCAGGACGTCAAGAAGTCTATCATGATGATCATCGGCGCATGTGTGTTCTTGATTGCCGCTGCCCAGGCTCTGCCTCTGTTCTTCGGCATCGAGGACGGTGTAATCACTGGATTCTGATGAACAACACAGTGAACACCAGCTACCCGGAGTACCCAGTTTTCAAGGGGTTGCAAAGACCCCTTGAATTCATGGGCCTTCGTGGTCGCTACATTACCTGGGCAGCCATCACTGCAGGCTGTGCCATCCTGTCGTTCATCATTGCCTACTCGCTGCTGGGCTTCGTTGTGGGTCTCATCACCCTCACAGTCATCTGCGCCGTCGGCATCGCCCTTATCATCCTCAAACAGATGAAGGGACTGCACACCAAGCATGAGTTTCAAGGCATACTCATCTACAGGCGAGACTCCGAAATATAGTCATACGCCCATAACTGAATAAGAATATACGTAAATACAACCATACACCATTATGACTATCTATGTCGTTCTCATGTTTCTCTCCATCCTCGTAGGCATGGCAATCTCCGTCAAGGCTTTCGGCACTGGCGGCAAACGCGCCAAGGTCTTCGAAGACATCTATTTCTCCGTCGAGGATGTGGAGGGCATCGGCATTGTCTATACCAAATCAGGCGACTATTCTGCCCTGATGGAGATTGAGAATCCCGTCCAGAAGTATTCTGCCGACACCGACAGCTACTACGACTACCAGCAGCTCTTCACCAAGATCTGCCAGTCGCTCGGCGAGGGCTACATCCTTCAGAAGCAGGATGTATTCATCCGCAAGCGCTTTGATTCTTCACCCCTCATTAACGGCCAAAGTCTCAGCACACTCCAACAGTCCTATTTCCGCTATTTCCACGGACGCGAATATACTGAGGTCAAGACCGTACTTATTATCACTCAGGAAAATCGGAAAAGCCGACTTTTCTCCTATGATGCCAAGAAATGGCGAGAGTTCCTTGACAAACTCAACAAGGTTCGTGACCAGTTCCATGCCGAGAAACTGCATGTCCGTTTCCTCAATGGTGCCAAGTGTCAGGACTATGTTGACCGCTATTTCGCTATGAACTTCCGTGACGCGCACTATTCCATGACCAACTTCAAGGTCGATGGCGAGGACATCCTGATGGGTGACCGCCATTGCCGTGTGTTCAGCCTGGTCGATGTTGACAATATTAACCTGCCCACCATCATCCGTCCCTATACGCTGATGACTGTCAACAACAGTGAAATGCCCGTTGACTTGCTGGCAGGTATCGACAGCATCCCCGGCATCGAGTCAGCCGTCTATAATCAGGTCATCTTCATGCCCAACCAGAAGCATGAACTGGCCATGCTCGACAAGAAAAAGAACCGTCACAGCTCCATCCCCTCTCCCAGCAATGCCCTTGCCGTTGAAGACATCAAGAAGGTACAGGACATTATTGCCCGTGAGAACAAACAGCTTGTTTATGCCCATTTCAGTCTGACAGTATGTATCACCAAGGAAACCAGCATGTCCAAGGCCAACAACTATCTGGAGAACTTCTTCAGCCGCATGAATATCCAGATTTCCAAACGTGCCTATAATCAGTTGGAGCTGTTCGTTTCGTCGTTCCCCGGCAACTGCAGCCGACTGAATGCCGACTATGACCGTTTCCTGACGCTCAGTGATGCTGCCCTCTGCCTGATGTATAAGGAGAGCCAGCAGCATGGAGAGCATACCCCGCTGAAGTTCTGGTACACAGACCGCCAGGGCGTTCCCATGCCCATTGACTTTACAGGCAAGGAAGGTTCCGAGAAGATGACAGACAATAGTAACTATTTTGTTCTTGGCCCAAGTGGAAGCGGTAAGAGCTTCTTCATGAATACCGTTATGCGCCAGTTCTTCGAGCAGGACACCGATGTTGTCATTGTCGATGTCGGCAACAGCTATCAGGTACTTTGTCAGGTCAAGGGAGGCATCTATATCTCCTATACCAAGGAGCATCCTATCTCCATGAATCCCTTCAAGGTCACAAGCGAGGAGTACGAGAAGAACTTCGATGAGAAGAAGAACTTCATCAAGAGCCTTATATTCCTTATCTATAAGGGTAACAGTGAGTACACCAAAGTACAGGAAACCATTCTGAACAAGGTAGTCTTCGAATATTACGAGGAATATTTCCATCCTTTCAATGGCTATTCTGATGCAGAGCGCAAGGAACTGCGCGAACGTCTGCTGCTGACGGACAAGACCAGCGGAGCCTATGATAAGTTCGTCAAGGAACAGAACGAGAAGTTCCGCGAAGAGCAGGAAGCTGAGGTTAAGAAAGAGTCTCAGGCAGCAAAGTCTGCCGCCGACCGTGCTATGGAGAAAATCGTGAAGCTCCGTAATCTGGCCAATGATCCTGGAGCAGCTGAAGGTGAGGTTATTGCCGCCACCCGTCAGATTCAGCGTCTGTTGCCAGAGACCATGCAGGACAGATACCTTATGGAGATAGACCATCGTATTGACGAGATGGAAGACCGTCGCAAACAGCTGCGAGTCACCAGTCTCTCGTTCAACACCTTCTATGAGTTCTCCCTACAGCGTATTCCACAGCTGATGGAGGAGATGAATCTGGAACGCTCCAAGTTCGACATCCACGACTATGCAGCAATCCTCTCCACCTTCTACAAAGGCGGTGAGTATGAGGAAACCCTTAACAGTGACATGGAAACCTCACTTTTCGATGAGAAGTTCATTGTCTTTGAGTTGGATCAGATTAAGGATAATCCCGTACTGGCTCCTATCGTGCTGCTGATTATCATGGATGTGTTCACCCAGAAGATGCGTATTAAGAAGTGCCGTAAGACACTTGTCATTGAAGAGGCATGGAAAGCCATTGCCACCCCGTCGATGGCAGAATATATCCAGTATCTCTACAAGACAGCCCGAAAGCACTGGGCATCCGTTGGCGTGGTTACTCAGGACATTCAGG
>CAMVQS010000099.1 GCA_947169685.1 uncultured Prevotella sp.
GAGTATGTGGAGCGTCGTAAGTGCCTCATCGACGGTCTGAACCGCATCCCTGGCGTCTATTCACCCATCCCCATGGGAGCCTTCTATACGGTGGCCAAGCTGCCTGTTGACGACGCGGAGAAGTTCTGCCGCTGGTGTCTGGCAGAGTTCCAGTACGAGGGCGAAACCGTCATGATGGCTCCTGCTGCCGGCTTCTACACCACACCAGGTGCAGGCATCGACCAGGTACGTATTGCCTACGTGCTGAAGAAGAAAGACCTGGAGCGCGCCTTGTTCGTGCTGCAGAAAGCTTTGGAAGCCTACCCAGGACGCACGGTATGAACTTCCCTTTATTCATAGCCAGAAGGATTTACAGCGAAGGCGGCGACAATCGTAAGGTCAGTCGTCCCGCTATTCAGATAGCCACTCTTGGTGTGGCCATCGGATTGGCTGTGATGATTGTCACCGTCAGCATCGTGCTGGGCTTCAAGCACACCATCCGTGACAAGGTCATCGGCTTCGGAAGCCACATTCAGGTGGAGAACCTGCTGGCCATCGGCAATCAGGTGGAACTGAGCGACTCAACGATGGACATCCTCAGCCACATGGAAGGCATCGACCACGTGCAACGCTACGCCTTGGCACAGGGAATACTGAAGACCGACAGCGACTTCCTGGGCGTTATCTTCAAGGGTATTGACGAGAACTATCAGACGGACTTCCTCCGCCAGCATGTCATTGACGGCGAGATGCCTGTCTTCAGCAGCAAGAAAAGCTCCAATCAGGTGCTGGCCTCGAAAGTCACAGCCGACAAGCTACAGTTGAAAGCCGGCGACCGCGTCTTTGCCTACTTCATTACCGACGGAGGCGTCAAAGCCCGCAAGTTCACGGTGACTGGCATCTATCAAACCAACATGACGAAGTTTGACCAGGCACTCTGCTTTACCGACCTCTACACGGCACGGAACCTCAACGGATGGAAGGATACCGACACCTATTCAGGAGCGGAAATAACCGTTACTGACTTCGAGATGCTGAATCCCATTGCCTATGACGTGGCACAACAGCTGAAGTTCATCAACGTCAACATTGAGGAGCCGACGCTGACACTTGCCTCGAAGACCATTTACGAAGCCTATCCGCAAATCTTCACCTGGCTGCAGCTGCTTGACATCAACGTGTGGATTATCCTCGTGCTGATGGTCTGCGTGGCTGGCTTCACCATGATATCCGGCTTACTGATTATCATCCTGGAACGCACCCAGATGATAGGCATACTCAAGGCGCTGGGAGCCCGCAACAAGACCATCCGACACACCTTCCTCTGGTTTGCAGCCTTCATCATCGGACAAGGATTGCTGCTGGGAGACATCATCGGCATCGGTATCGTACTCGCCCAACAACATTTCGGCATTGTTACGCTCGACCCTGCCACCTACTACGTCAAGGAAGCCCCGATGGAACTGAATGTGCCTATCGTTGTGGCACTTAACATCGCCACACTCCTCATCAGCGTCTTCGTGCTGATAGCCCCAAGCTACCTCATTTCTTTCATACATCCTGCAAAATCTATGCGCTACGAGTAAAATATTGCACAAAAAATTTGCAAATGTGCAATAAAGATATTACCTTTGCACAAAATTTTGGAAATTGTGCAATGAAAACTGTTGAATGTTTCAACTCATATATAGAACAAAGCGTCATTGAAAACTGGAACCTCGACGCCCTGACTGACTATCAGGGAGCCACACTACAGTATCATGACGTGGCGCGAAAGATAGAAAAAATCCACATCTTCTTTGAGAATTGCGGAGTCAAAAAAGGCGACAAGATAGCCATGTGCGGACGTAACTCTGCACACTGGGCAGTTTCTTTCCTCGCCACGCTGACCTACGGCGCCGTTGCCGTCCCCATCCTGCATGAGTTCAATGCCGAGCAGATTCACAACATCGTGAACCATTCGGAATCCAAGCTCCTGTTCGTGGGTGATGTGGTGGCCACGCAGATTACGCCAGACGCCATGCCCGCCATTGAAGGCATTATCTATCTGCCAGACCTCTCCCTGATGCTGTCCCGTTCGGAAACGCTCACGTACGCGCGCGAACATTTAAATGAAATATTCGGACACAAATATCCCAAGGAGTTCACGAAGGAAGACGTCAACTGGCATAAGGGTGATGCCGAAGAGCTGGCAGTCATCAACTACACCAGCGGTACCACAGGCTTCTCGAAGGGCGTCATGCTACCCTACCGCGCACTATGGGGCAACCTGGACTTCTGTATGAACTTCCTGGGCGTTCACCTGAAGAAGAACTGCAACACGCTGAGCATACTGCCCATGGCCCACATGTATGGAATGGCCATCGAGTTCATCTTCCCCTTCTGCTTCGGAAGCCATTTGTTCTTCCTCAACCGCCTACCCTCACCTGCTATCATCGCACAGGCATTTGCCGACATCAAACCCGCTGTCGTCATTGCCGTACCCCTCATCATCGAGAAGATTATCCGTAAAAAGGTATTCCCACAGACCCAGAGCAACGTCATCAAGCTGTTGCTCCAGATGCCTGTGGTCTCGAAGAAGGTCAAGCAGCGCATCTGCAACGAGGTCTATCAGGCAATGGGCGGAAATGCCTACGAGGTCATCGTCGGCGGAGCAGCACTCAACCAGGAGGTAGAGCAGTTCCTGTACAACATCCACTTCCCCATCACCGTAGGTTACGGCACCACCGAGTGTGCGCCGCTCATCACCTTCAGCGACTACAAGGACTTCGTGCCCGGCTCCTGCGGCACACCCGTTTCCCATATGGAAGTGAAAATCCTGAGCAGCGACCCGCAGAACATTCCTGGCGAGATCGTCACCCGCGGCACCAACGTCATGCTGGGCTACTACAAGGACGAGGAAGCCACTCGCGAAGCACTCGACAAGGACGGCTGGTACCACACCGGCGACCTTGGCACCATGAGCGCTGACGGTCATGTCTTCATACGCGGACGTCTCAAGAACATGCTGCTCAGCGCCAACGGACAGAACGTCTATCCTGAGGAGATTGAGGACAAGCTGAACTCCATGATGATGGTCAGCGAGTGCATCGTCGTACAGAAAGACAACAAGTTCGTCGCACTGGTACACCCCGACTACGACGAAGCCAAGAACATGGGCTTCACGACGGAGGACCTGGAGAACATCATGGAACAGAACCGCGTGGAGCTGAACAAGTTGCTACCGGCCTACTGTAACATCTCGGCTATCCGCCTGCATGAGGAGGAGTTTGCCAAGACAGCCAAGAAGAGCATCAAGCGCTATCTTTATCGCGACATCTAAAACAGAAAACAAACTATAACAAATCGGATAATATGGAACACATACCAAGTTTCAACGCACTCATTCAGCAGAGCATCATCGACCACTGGGACGCTGATGCGCTGACTGACTACAAGGGAGCCACCTTACAGTACCACGATGTGGCACGTAAGATTGAGAAGCTGCATATTCTGTTTGAGAACAGCGGCGTAGTGAAAGGCGACAAGATTGCCCTCTGCGGACGCAACTCGTCACAATGGGCTGTGGCATTCCTCGCCACGCTGACCTACGGCGCCATCGCCGTACCCATCCTCCACGAGTTCAACGCCGAGCAGATTCACAACATCGTGAACCATTCGGAGTCCAAGCTGCTCTTCGTAGGCGACTACGTGGTAACCGTCGTCAACCCTGACGAGATGCCAGGGCTGGAGGGTATCATCAACATCCCCGACTATTCACTCTTCGTTTCCCGTTCAGAGAAGCTGACCTACGCCCGCGAACACCTGAACGAGCTGTACGGCAAGAAGTTCCCGAAGTACTTCCGCAAGGAGCATGTCAACTACTACGTGGAGCAGTCGCCCGACGAGCTGGCACTCATCAACTACACCAGCGGCACCACAGGTTTCTCCAAGGGCGTCATGATTCCCTACCGTGCCCTGTGGTCAAACTACGACTTCGCCGTTGCCGTGCTGGGTAAGAAGATCAAGGCTGGCGACCGCATCATCAGCATTCTGCCTATGGCCCACATGTACGGCATGGCCTTCGAGTTCCTCTTTGAGTTCCTCTATGGCTGCCACGTGTATTACCTGAGCCGCATACCCTCGCCCGCCATCATTGCCGAGGCCTTTGCCAACATCAAGCCCGTCATCATCATTGCCGTGCCGTTGGTCATCGAGAAGATTATCCGCAAAAAGGTATTCCCCAAGATCCAGAACAACCGCATGCGCCTGCTCATGCAGATGCCTGTGGTCAACCTCAAGGTCCATGAAAAGATTTGCGAACAGGTAGTCAACGCTTTCGGAGGACAGTTCTACGAAATCATCGTCGGCGGTGCAGCCTTCAATCAGGAGGTGGAGCAGTTCCTCAAGAAGATTGACTTCCCCTACACCGTAGGCTACGGAGCCACCGAGTGTGCACCCATCATCTGCTACAGCGACTGGCACACCTTCGCACCAGGCTCCTGCGGACGAGCCGTACGCCACATGGAGGTCAAGATCGACTCCCCCAACCCAAGACTTATCCCTGGTGAGATTCTGGCACGCGGACTCAACGTCATGCTGGGTTACTACAAGAACGAGGAAATCACCGCACAGACCATCGACAAGGACGGCTGGTACCATACCGGCGACCTCGGCACGATGGACGAACACGGCAACGTCTTCATCAAGGGACGCTCCAAGAACATGCTGCTCGGCTCCAACGGGCAGAATATCTACCCCGAGGAGATTGAGGACAAGGTCAACTCAATGGCCCTCGTCGTCGAAAGCGTCGTCGTGCAGCGTTCCGAGAAACTCATTGCCTTGGTATATCCCGACTACGACGAAGCACGCAAGATGGGCTTCACCGACGAGGACATCCGCAACGTCATGGAGCAGAACAAGCTGCAACTGAACCAGATTCTGCCGGCATACGCCAAGCTAAGTGACATCGAAATACGCAAAGAGGAGTTCGAAAAGACACCTAAAAAGAGTATTAAGCGATATTTGTATAAGTAAAACGCAAAAATAGTGACAAAAAGCAAGGTTTTCCGCCTTGCTTTTTTCTTTTTGATTGATTTAAATCAATTAAGTAACAAAAAGTAATCGTTTGCGTAAAAAAAGCTGACAAAATGTTTGCAGTTTTGCGATTTTACTTTATCTTTGCAACCGAAAAGAAAAAATCAACACAAAATTTCAAATATTTTCAAACAACTTTAAAAAGGTAAAAGAATTATGAATGCAGCTAAAATCGTTGAAGATCTGAAACAGCGTTTCCCCAACGAGCCGGAGTACATCCAGGCCGTTAGTCAGGT
>CAMVQS010000100.1 GCA_947169685.1 uncultured Prevotella sp.
GTTTCCTTGTAGTACATGATGATATTCTTGTACTGCAGGTCACGGCAGTATGCCACACGCTTGGTACGCTTCATGGCAAACACCGACTGGCTCTCCTGTACACTTCCCTTGGAGTAGTTACCTGAGACGCTGATGTCAGCCACGATGAAGTTGACGCCAACACTTGCCGACAGCGCCAATTGCTGCGACACGGCACTGCGTGTCTCGGCGGTAATAACCTGTTCCTCACTATAGGGAGTATAATCATCGCTGATGAAGTTCAGCCCCTTGACATACTGGATGGAGTCCAGATAATTGAGGTTGAAGATGTTGAAGGCCACTCCTTCCAGATATTCAGCACCTGTGGCATAGGTATAGCCTACTCCACGCTCGAATCCTGGAGGAGCCAGCAGCCGAGTCTCATAGCCCCCTGGTGCCGGTTCTCCATTGGCATAGAATGCCCCCATGGCATTTTTACGGCCAAAGGCAGCTTTCTCTTCATCTGTCAATGGGTCGTCACTGCTACAGGAAAACATTCCAAGCACACCGACCAGAAGGAGGAAACAATATAAACGGTTCGTCTTCATCTCTTATACTCTTTGATTATGAGACATTCTTACTGTCTGAATTTCACATTAAAGTAGCTCGTCAACACATCACGGGCATCCTTATCGGTAATCAACGCATAGATGGGAGCCAGCGTCATATCGACCATCACGGCTTGGGTATGACGACAACTGTTCTGCCAAGCCGAGACCTGGTCGTCATTCAATGCGCCGCCAGTGACCAGGATACACACCTGGCTCACATCGCCTCCACGCACCTTGACGGTTGCCGTTGTCTTGCTCATGATCTCTTGGCCTACCTTGGAAACGCCAATGTCGAACGACCCTCTACCACCAACATTCTTATTCTTTATCTTGGTCTGGAAACTGGCCTCGAGGGCTACCTTGACACCCAGCGTATCACGGAGCAACGTACTGTCAACACTGATCTGATAGTCGAGCACGGCACCCATCGCCGACTTGCTGATGAAGCAAGGGCCTACCTCATCCAGGAACTTGTCGCAAATGTCATACTGCTTTGTCTGATTATCCTTCACAGCAGCTAAGTCCTTGGCAAATCGCTCCTGAAGAGAGAGGAATCCCGGCGACAGCAGTTTCTGCTTTTCTTCACGCGTGGTGGCCTTCTCCAACAGGGCCATGATGTTCATGAAATGAATCTCACGGGTAAACTGAGTGGTCTTCTGGCGCTTGAGGGCGTACTTGTTCTTTGACTTCTCCTGATGACCTGTGCCCACTCCGACAGTGACACTGCCGCTACCACTGCCACCTCCCTTGCTCTTCACCGAAGTGAAGTCCATGCCAGCCGAGGCATTGACGGTAAGGCCTTTGGTGAGGCTTTCCTCACTATCTCCAGTAAAGATTTCCTGAATGGACTGCGGGAATATGGCATCAGTAATCAGCATAACACCCGTAGCACGCTGAATGCTGTCGAGCGTGACCAGGTTGAACAACTGAATCAGCGCTCCGTCACAATATTCGCCACCAGGCATGTAGCTATAGCCGGCACCCTTGTTGGCAGAGAACACCGTCGAAACGGAGTCCAACGAAGGATTGGTAGACTGGACAATCGACAGGTTATAGTCGCCACCAGCTCGTCTGGTAGCGCCCTGCGTGTTGAGCGTCAGCACATTCTCGCGCATCGTTCCCCAGTTCTCACCCACCTGAACAAGAGCCGTGGTAGGACCCTCGCCTTCCGACGGATAGACATTTGCCAGTCCCTTCGACGTTGTTACAGACCACTTGCCCGGCACGTTGATGTAGGCAGTATACTCCCCATAGGACGCACCTGTATTTACCAAGCCGTTCGCTGGGGCTCCGAGAATGGAAAGCGGAGCAGTGCTGCTCTCGCCTCCACTTTTCTCATTGCCTATCATATCCTCGCTGCTGGAGCATGCTGCCACGAGAGCGGCAACAAGCAACAGCACCGGGTAAGATATGTATCTGTTCATATATACAATAATTTTAACTCTCTAAACCGGGTAAAAAACTATTTTGATTTTTGGCACTAATCTTTTAACTTGCCAAAACCGTCTTGTGCTGGAGCGAGTTTGTAACTCTTGTCAATCAATTCCTTAAGATCCTTGTACGCTTTCTGCTCTGCATCAGACTTACCGTTAAAGAGGACGTAAATAGGCAATACTTCAAATCCTGTCATCACTGCCTCTTCAGGTTTGGCACCGAGCATCCATGCTGCCAGATCATCACACTTGAGCTCGCCACCGGTGGTAAGAATGCTCACTTTCTTCACGTCATTACCACGTGCATTGAGTTGTGCCTGGGTAGAAGAAGCTGCGCTGAACGTAGAATCCCTCACCATCACACCTCCATGGAATACGAAGTTCTTTCTCACACTGTCTGGGAGTAACTTTTTGAGACTATCCAACTTAGCAGAGTCAACACCGGCAGTGTCTTTCACCTGCTGCTTCCACTTAAAGTCAAGAGCGGCCTTCACGTCTGTGGCCTTCTTGGCCTTGGTAGCGGCAACGGCCATTCGGTAGTGAAGTTCACAGCCAAAAAAGGCTTTGGTAACGAAATGTGAACCATAAACCATGAAGAATTCCTGTGCTACTTTCTCCTTGTCAGCATCAGTAGTGGCGGCATTGAACTTAGTGATGAAAGCTTCCTTGTAAGCCTTGAAACCATCGGTGAAATTGTCTTGGCTTTGCTGCATGTCAGCAAAGTTGATCTCACGGCTGTAAACCGAACGCGTCAGAGACTTCTGCATAATCGTAAAATTGAAGCTGCTCTTACGGGTTACAGCCGCATTGTCCAAATCCAGGCTCATTTTAACGGCACCGAAGTTTCCACCAGGATGACCATTGACATTAACAACCTTATCCAATACTTCCTCGCTGTGAGCATAGAAATATTCCTCTTTTGCCTGGGGTGAAATACTGCTGACGACGTTGGGATCAGTGGCACTCATCTTGAAAATCTGCTGGCCCGTGCACAACTCAGGAACCGTGTTCTTGTTGGCATAGTAGCCATAGCCCACAAAGATGTTCGAGTTAAGAAGCTTTTTGAAGCCCTCAATGTCGTTGCCCGACTCCTGGTTCACCGTCTGAGAACCTTCACCAGCACGACGCATTTGCTTGGATTGACCATTGACGAAGTTCACCTTGAAAGTCAACTGACGAGCGTCTGCCCAGTTGTTACCAATATATACTGGCACGCGTGCACTGCCTATACCACACATTTTGGTAGGCGTGAACTCCATGTTGTTGCTGGGCTCAATATACCAAACACCATCGGTCTTGATGTTCAGGTAATAGGTACCCATGTCAGCAGAAACACTTGAGAGTTGCTGGTTGTTAGCATCGGTCAGTACAGACGAATACATCGGCAACTTGTCCATGAAACTGGGAACGGGTGTTGACTCAACCTCAGAAAAAGTTGAATCCGAACAAGCGGTAAGGGCTGATAAAGCCACTGCAGTTACGAAGAACTGTTTCATTAATTTTTTCATAATCCTATTATTTGGGGGTTAGTATTTATAAACGTTTGGGTACAAAGATAAGCAATTTTTCAAAAAAAACAAAACCCAAATGTTAAAACACTCGGATTTTGCAGATTTTGAAACTATTATTGCAGATTTTGAAACTCAAAGCCTGCCATGAAGCAAAAATTACCGGGCTTGGTCGCGCATCCAGGCTGTCACCGACTGCCCCATGCGCTGCTTGAAGGCGAGGCTGAAGGTGCTGTAACTGCGGTAGCCACTTTCACGGGCCAACTCCTGGGCGGTAAGCTCGCGACCGGCAGCGGCGGCCTCCTGATAGAGGCTGACGAAGTGTTGAATGCGCAGATTGTTGATATAAGTATTGTAAGTCATGTTCTGAGCTGAGAAATACTGGCTCAGATAAAAACGGTTAGTACCAATGGCCTGAGCCAACTGACTGACGGTCAGGTCGTGCTGCAGGTAGAGCTGTGTATCGATGCAGCGTTTTTGCAAAAAAACCTCCATTTCATCGAGATTTTTTTGATTCTCAGGGGTGGCTTTTTCCTCCTCATTGACCGCCAATGGCTGGCGGATGCTCAGGTCGCTTAACGTTTCCACGCGCCATAGGAGATAGCAGACAAGCAAAATGCCACACACCTGGACGATGTATTCGTAAGCCAGTCCCCCATAACCACTCGCGTAAATGGAGAACACCAGCAGAATGACGGCCAGCACCAGGAAACTCTGCCATACCTCCTTGTGCTCCAGGTCGGCATAGTTGTCGCGCAGCCAGCGTCCGTAGCGTCTCACCTCGCGTACCATATATATAATAAGGCCGATGCCCAATAGCAGCAGATAGATACGCACCATCGGCAGGATGGCATCGCTACAGGTGACGATGCAGTACACCATTCCTACAATCGTGGGCAGCATCATCACCCAGGCTGGCCACAGCGGTCGCTGGCGGTCTTGCAACATACAGAGCAAGATGACAATGGCCAAGGGGACGGTCAGCAGGCAGTCGAGCAGTGCGCCAATCAGCAAACTCAGCAGGATGGCATCAGCTGAAGTGAGCATGACAGGAGGCAAATACCACAGGTGTCCTAACGCAATGACAGCAAAGAACACTGCTGTCCAACGGCGCAACCGCGCTGGAGGCGTGACGTCGGGGGCAAAGGCGTTACCTCGGCGCAGCAGGAGGTAGAGGCATGCAATGGTTGCCATGACTGTTCCTGCAGCGTAGAGCATCATCAGAAACATGAGGTCAAATGGTAATTGCCCGAACATCTGCTAGTCGTTATTAAAATGTTGGTTTACGGGAGCGATGCTCCTTTATTGCTTGTTAGCCTTCTTGCGCTGGTCGTGGTCAAGGATAATCTTGCGCATGCGCATCGACTTCGGCGTCACCTCCACCAGTTCGTCTTCCTTGATATACTCCAGGCATTCCTCCAACGACATGACCACCTTCGGAATGATGCGCGCCTTCTCGTCAGTACCGCTGGCGCGGACGTTCGTCAGCTGCTTGGCCTTGCAGACGTTGACGACCAGGTCGTTGTCGTGCACGTGCTCGCCGACCACCTGACCCATATAGACGTCCTCGCCCGGGTCGATGAAGAACTTGCCGCGGTCCTGCAGCTTGTCGATGGCGTAGGCAAAGGCGTTGCCCGTCTCCAGAGCTATCATCGAACCGTTCACACGGCGCTCTATCTCGCCTTTATAGGGTTGGTACTCCTTGAAGCGGTGGGCCATGATGGCTTCACCCTGTGAGGCAGTGAGTACGTTGGTGCGCAGACCAATG
>CAMVQS010000101.1 GCA_947169685.1 uncultured Prevotella sp.
TCCATGAGCCTCCTTGTTGGACAGAATGGTATAGACCTCACCTGTGGAGAGACACTTTTAACATATCGTCTATTAAAGATGCTCCAAAAAGTGGGTGTAAAATAACACCCAGATTCACCAAAAGTGGGTGTAAATCTGGGTGTAAGTTTGTAACTTGCTGATTTTCAGCGATGTTGGCGGAGAGAGAGGGATTCGAACCCCCGGTGCCTCTCAGCACGACGGTTTTCAAGACCGTTGTAATCGACCACTCTACCATCTCTCCAGTGCCCGAATTGCTTCGAAAGCGGGTGCAAAGGTAGTTCTTTAAATTGAAAATTGAGAATTGAAAATTGAGAATTGTTCAACAATTAACAAGAATTAACGTTGTTGAACTTAAAAACTCTAAACTCTGAACTCTAAACTCTAAACTTCTTTGTACCTTTGCGCCATGATTTACCCACAGAACTTTGAAACGAAGATTGGGTTTGGCGAGGTGAGACGGTTGTTGAAGGAACATTGTCTCAGTACGCTGGGCAAGGAGAAGGTCGATGAAATGGCGTTCTCTGCTGATGCTGACGAGGTGAACGAACGGCTGCAACAGGTACGTGAGTTCCGCAGGCTACAAGCAGGAAAGGAGCCTCTGCAGCTTAACTTCTTCTTCGACGTGCGCGAGGCTATTCAACGTATTCGCTTGGAGAATACGCATCTGGAAGAGAATGAGCTCTTTGACCTGCGTCGCTCGCTGGAAACGATTGGCAACATCGTGACGTTTCTGAATAAAGGCAGCGAAGAGGACGAAGTATCCTACCCCGCTTTACACCGTCTGGCAGAAGACGTGATGACGTTCCCTGCCATGATACGCCGCATTGACTCCATTCTCGACAAATATGGGAAAATCAAGGACTCTGCCTCAATGACGCTGGCCGGCATCCGCCATGACCTGTCGCAGACGGAGGGAAGCATTTCACGTACACTCTACACCATTTTGCATGCTGCACAGCGTGACGGTCTGGTGGATAAGGACGCTGCGCCTGCCTTGCGCGATGGTCGTCTGATGATTCCTGTGGCACCTGCCTCGAAGCGTAAGATCAAGGGTATAGTTCACGATGAGAGTGCAACGGGAAAGACCGTCTTCATTGAGCCTGCCGAGGTGGTGGAAGCCAACAACAAGGTACGTGAGCTGGAACTGCAGGAGCGTCGTGAGATTATCCGCATCTTGACGGTGTTCAGCGACGAGGTTCGTCCGCAGGTGCCTCAGTTGCTGGGTAGCTACGACTTTCTGGCTACCATTGACCTTATTCAAGCGAAGACCGTATGGGCTGAGGCGACACAAGGCTTTGAGCCCATTGTCAGGGATGAACCGATGATGGACTGGATTCGCGCCATCCATCCGCTGTTGCAGCGTTCGCTGGAAAAGAAGGGGGAAAAGGTGGTGCCGCTGGACATCAGTCTTTCCCGTCTCCTGATAATCTCCGGCCCTAATGCCGGTGGTAAGTCAGTGTGTCTGAAGACCGTCGGTCTGTTGCAGTACATGGTACAATGTGGCGTGCCTGTTCCCGTTGGCGACCGTTCGACGGTGGGTGTGTTTCGCGACATCATGATTGACATCGGCGACGAGCAGAGCATAGAGGACGACCTCTCGACCTACTCCAGTCATCTGCAGAACATGAAGATGATGATGCGTCAGGCCAACGAACATACCCTTTTGTTGATTGACGAGTTTGGTGGTGGTACGGAGCCGGGCATTGGCGGAGCCATTGCCGAAGCGGTACTCAAGCAGTTCTGGAAGAAGCAGGCCTATGGCGTCATCACCACCCACTACCAGAACCTGAAGCACTTTGCTGAAGACCACGAGGGCGTGTTGAACGGAGCGATGCTCTACGACCGTCACCAGATGCAGCCGTTGTTCCAGCTCAGCATCGGACAGCCAGGTTCGTCGTTTGCTATTGAGATAGCCCGCAAGACCGGTTTGCCAGAGGAGGTCATCCAGGATGCGACCGACATTGTAGGCTCGGAGTATGTTCAGAGCGACAAGTACCTGCAGGACATTGTGCGCGACAAGCGCTACTGGGAAGGCAAGCGTCAGACCATTCACCAATACGAAAAGAGGTTAGAGGTTAGAGGTGAGAGGTTAGATGCCAGCATCGAGGAGATTGAACGTGAGCGCAAGGCTATTCTGAACCGCGCCAAGGAGCAGGCCAAGGAACTGCTGGACGAGGCCAACCGCAGGATAGAAAATACCATCCGCGAGATACGTGAGGCACAGGCCGAGAAGGAGCAGACACGACTTATTCGCGAGGAGCTCAACCAGTTCCGCGAGGAGGCGACCAACGAGGACCGTCAGGGACTGATGAGCGAGGAGGACTTTGCCAAGAAGCTTCGACAGATGCAGGAGCGCAAGGCCCGCAAGGAGAAGCGGAAGGCTGAGAAACAAATGAAAAATGAGAAAGGAGAAATGAAAAATGCAAATGAAGGAATGAAAAATGGCGAAGCTGGTCATTCCTCATTACTCATGTCTCATTCCTCATTTAGAAAAGGTGAAACCGTGCGCATAAAAGGCACCTCGTCGGTAGGCACCATTGAGAGCTTCGACGGCAAGATGGCAACGGTCATCTTCGGCGGCATGCGTACGAAGGTCAAGCTGGCCCAGCTGGAACGTGCCGACATGCCCAAGCAGCAACAGCAGACGGCTCAGCAGTCGCTCATGGAGCGTATAGCGCCGCCCACCACCTCGCACATGACGCGCTCCACCATCGAAGACCGCAAGCACAACTACCACCAGGACCTCGACGTGCGTGGTATGCGTGGCGACGAGGCTGTGAATACCGTCATGCACTTCATCGACGACTCCATCCTCATAGGCATGAGCCGCGTGCGTATCCTCCACGGGACGGGCAACGGCATTCTGCGACAGCTCATACGCCAGTACCTGAACACGGTACCCAACGTCACCAAGGCCCGCGACGAACACGTACAGTTCGGCGGAGCAGGAATCACAGTTGTTGATTTGGATTAAGACGGCATTACCCCCTCTTCAGTTTTCTCTTCTTCTTTTTCTTCCTCAGTTTCCTTCGTCACGTATCGTTTGTAATAGACGATGACAATCGTGGTGAGTGGAAGAGCAATGATTAGTCCGATGAAGCCAAGCAATGCTCCCCATACAGAGAGTGAGAGCAGAAGAATGGCTGGGTTCAGTCCCATTGCCTTACCCATAATCTTGGGGGTAACGATGAAGTCGATGATGGCTTGTACAACAAGGAAGACAGCCACAGCCGATGCCAGGATAATCCAGAAGTTCTGTCCCGTGTCGGCAGCTTTGAGTAAAGCCAGAAACACCGTCGGGATGAGTGCCAGCGAATGCAGGTAAGGCACCAGGTCCATGATGCCGATAAGTATGCCCAGACCGATGGCCATCGGGAAGTCGATGATGGTAAAGCCGATGCAGAACAGGATGCCCATGATGAGAGCCACGAGGCCCTGTCCGCGCATATAGTTGTTCATGGCGCGCTCCACGTCGGTAGCCACACCCTGCCAGAAGGGGCGGTTCTTCTTGGGGAATATCTTAATCCAATTGGTGGTCAGATACTCATAGTCGAGCAGGATGAAGAACATATATAATAAGGTAATAAAGGAACCCACGATGCTAACGATGACGTTGGCCGTCTGTCCCAGCACGTTGAATACCTGCGGCATACCAGCCTTGAGTGCCTCGGTGAAGTCGCGGCTCTGGAAGAATTGCTCTATCTCGCGGTTGTGCTCCTTAATCCACTCCTGTATGGTAGCAGGGAAATCGTCTATCTGCGTCTTCTGCTGCAGATAGCGGGTAGCCAGCTCACCCAGCTTCTCAAACTGCTCGATCATGGGCGGAATGATGAGCCACGTGATGCCAGCGATGATGGCTGTGACGAAGATCATTGTGACGATGATGGACAACACGCGTCCAGGCACATGCATCTTGTACTGCACGAACTTCACGATGGGGTAGAGCAGATATGCCACCAGCCAGGCTATAAAGAAGGGCAGCAGCACGCTGCTCAGATAGTTCAACAGGTAGAGTACGCCCAGAACTACCAGCGCTCCGATGAGCCAACGTACGAAGGTGTCGAAGGTAATGGTCTTGGTAATCATTTCTCCTTAATGGCTTTCTGGTAACACTCACGACAAAGCGGCTCGTACTCCTGCGTCTCACCCAGCAGTACGCGACGCTCGTCCTCTACGATGCGATGGCTGACATAAGCCAGATTGCCACATTTCACACAGATGGCGTGCACCTTGGTCACGTCGTCGGCAATGGCACAAAGCGCAGGCATAGGTCCGAAAGGAACCCCACGGAAATCCATGTCGAGGCCAGCCACGATGACGCGCACCCCGCGGTTGGCCAGCTCGTTGCACACATCGACAATGCCCATGTCGAAGAACTGCGCCTCGTCGATGCCCACCACGTCAATGTCGCTCGACAGCAGCAGAATGCTGGCCGAGGAGTCAATAGGCGTTGAGGGAATGGCGTGCTGGTCATGACTGACCACGTCTTCCTCACTATAGCGTGTGTCAATGGCCGGCTTGAAGATTTCCACCTTCTGCTTGGCGAACTCTGCACGACGCATACGACGGATGAGCTCCTCCGTCTTGCCCGAGAACATCGAGCCGCACACCACTTCAATCCTACCAGGACGGCGTGCCTCTCCCATTAGATTATCTGTCATAGCGTTGCAAAGATACAACATTCTTTTGTCACCACCAAATGTCATCAGGAAAATTTTACGTTCCTGTAGTCCGCAATGACGCCGTTTGGAAAAAAGTTTCATGCCATGAAAAGGTAGGTTTCACGTAATGAAAAGGGTCGATTCATGGCATGAAAATTGGGGGCGAGTTTTTATCAGGAAAAGACAAATGACAATGACAAATGACAATTAAAAAACAATACCCCCCCCATACCCCTGCATCACCAACATCATCCATCATTCACTACCTATTTTATACTTTATTTTATTATATATATTATTATAAGTATATATATATATATTATATAATATAAATATAAATATCTATATATCAATATATTAGAAGCATATAGACATACTCTTTCCTGCCTGAAGCACCCATAGGGGTATGCCTTGTTCTACAACTGTCATTTGTCATTTGTCATTCGTCATCACAGGTTGTCTTTTCCTGATTACGGTTGACAGTTTTTTGCTTATTTCCTGATGTGGTTGA
>CAMVQS010000102.1 GCA_947169685.1 uncultured Prevotella sp.
AAGCTTGACAAGTATGCTGCACAGTATGCTGAGAAGAGAAGAAACAAGTACGCTACTAAATCAGAGGAGGCTTAAATCATGGCAGAACAGAGTGAAATTCGTTATTTGACAGCTCCTTCTATCGACACCAAGAAGAAGAAGTATTGCCGTTTCAAGAAGAGCGGTATCAAGTATATCGACTACAAAGATCCCGAGTTCCTGAAGAAGTTCCTGAACGAGCAGGGTAAGATTCTTCCCCGTCGTATCACAGGTACCTCTCTGAAGTATCAGCGTCGTGTGGCTCAGGCCGTTAAGCGTGCCCGCCAGATCGCACTGCTGCCTTACGTAACCGATTTGATGAAATAATTAAAGAGGAGGACGCAAGATTATGGAAATTATACTGAAAGAAGATATTATCGGTCTGGGATTCAAGAACGATATCGTGAATGTAAAGTCTGGTTATGGCCGTAACTACCTCATCCCTCAGGGTAAGGCTGTTATTGCTTCTCCGTCAGCCAAGAAGATTCTCGTTGAGAACCTCAAGCAGCAGGCTCACAAGCTGGCTGCCCTGAAGGCTGCCGCTGAGGAGAAGGCCGCACAGCTTGAAGGTGTAGCAATTGAGGTTGCCGCTAAGGTAAGCGCTACCGGTCAGCTCTATGGTTCAGTAGGTGCTGCTCAGGTTGCTGAGGAGCTCAAGAAGCTTGGCAAGGAAGTTGACCGCAAAATCATCACCATGCGTGATGCCAAAAAGGTCGGCGACTATGTAGCAACTGTTCACTTCCACAAGGAGGTTCTCGTTGAGATTCCTGTGAAGGTTGTTGCAGAGAATGCTGAGGAACTGAAGGCCGAAGAGCCTGTTGTAGAGGCTCCCGTAGCTGAGGAGGCTCCTGCAGTAGAAGAGCCCGAGGTTGAGACTGAAGCTCCCGCAGAGGAAGCTTAATTCGCTGTAAAGCAATATTATATGAAGTCCCGACTGTCAAAAAGCAGTCGGGACTTCTTTTTATCACATCTTCTAAACACAATTAACGGGAGTTGGAACTGTGACAGCTTATTCACAATCTATTACTGTATGGTGAGCATAAGTTCGAGAGTGGAATCTAAGTATTGATAGAATTCTTCTGTTTCTCCAAGGTAGGCTTTCAGCACGGTGCCCTCAGGGGATATTAGCACTTTATAGGGATAGCCCTGCACACGGAATTTCTGTTCGGCTATGCCATCCTCACTCCTGACATGCAACCAGGGCAAACTGTGCTCCTTGACAGCAGCAGCCCACTTCTCGGCAGTGTCGTTACAATCAATGCCCACAATCTCCAATCGGTCTTTGTATTTCGCATAGTATTCCTTCAATTTGGGGAATCCCTTGATACACCAAGTACACCATGAGCCCCAGAAATCGAGCACAACATATTTTCCACGCAGGGATTTCAACTCCAGCACATTGCCGTCAAGGTCTTTCAGTCCAAGTTCAGGTACTTGACCGCCTATTGTTACAGTGTCGTTCTTAACCGCCTCGCGTGCTACATGCTCCTTCATTACCATCGTAAACATCTTTTCATAACTGTCTATTTCGCTTTTCATCCTGCCGTTTCTGACCTCTGGGGTCAGTTTGCCAATGGCTGTCAGCACTTGGTCGTATCCCACATGTATCAACAAAGCAACTACAGCGTCTTCATCGGGATGTTCCTCGATATATTTCATGTATTCAGAATGGGCACGGCTGTTGATTTCGCGATTCTTGAGTGTTCTGATGCTGTCCGGCTCATTTCTGGCAGCAGCAAATTCTTTGTTGAATGGACGCTGAACATCTATAACTTGTTCGTATTGCTGATAGAAAGCGCTTCCTCCCCAATGCTCTTCCACAGAATTCAGCCGGCCACTGAAAACCGCCTCCTCGTCGGGCACGAAATATGTATATAGGGCCTCTCTCGGATTCGACTTGAGATACAATGATCCGAAATAAGCCTCTCGCAATTCCGCAGAGAACGAAAACTTGCCGTCTATAACAGCCACTTTACGTTTGACGATTTGCTTTTCCGGTTGCAGGATGACATACTCTATGCAGAGTGTATCATTGCCCGCACCGTCGATCCTGCCTGACATCTTGAAATTGTCTTTGGCAATTGTGGCCTCCTTGATTTTTGACAGCAGTTCAGCACGTTTCTCCTTACTTGTGCCATGAACAGCATGGCGGACGATGCCCTGCTTATCGACAACGACGGTAAAGGGGAAGCCCTCGGTGCCAATCCACGACATCATGTCCTTGGTCTCGACAAGGTGCGTCCATGTGAAGTGGTGCTTGTCGGTTATCCTCTTGGCTAATTCGGCATCGTGGTAGGTGGCTGAGAAGAACATTACGTCGGGAAACAGTTCCTTCCATGTAGAGAGCTCTGGCATCTCTGCACGGCAGGGGCCGCAGCCGGAGTACCACAGATTAAGCACCATTACGCGGCCACGGATGCTGTCGTTCGTCCATATACGCCCGTCTATATCCTTCTCGCTGAACTGCGGAAACGGTTCACCAGCCTTGGGTGAATAGAACGTGCCGTCGGCCTTGATTTTCGCCTGTGTCAGCTCCCGCATCGTCTGCATCATGTTGATGCTGTTCAGGAACTGGTCGGCATTGTGAACCTGTTCACGCGGGATGGCCTGACGGATGACCGACTTGGGTAAATCGACATTAAGCCCGATGGCCAACAGGCGATTTCCCTCCTTGTCCTTCAGCCCTGAAAACGTCTGCTCTGCATCAGGAAGTTTCGGCATTTCACGAAAAAAATAACCATTGATTAGAAACTTGGGGATTACCGTGTCAATACGTTCCTCTTGGGACGCAACGGGTAGTGCTGCTAAAAATAGCAGCATCAGCAATAGATACTTTTTCATACTTATTTATTTATTGATCTAAATTGTCTTTGATAAGCGCGACTTTTATGTTCGACATGTCTTCTTGACATATAAAGGACTCAGTACCGAAACCGACATACATCACCTCAAGCGTAGAGCCTTGGGGAACAGGAATGGAGAACTCACCATCAAAATCGGAAACAGCACCAAGAGTTTGTCCACGTACCTTGATGACTGCACCGATAACAGGTTCTCCCTGCTCGTCAACGACGGTGCCCGATACCGAGACTTTCTCTGATGTTGATGCACCCTGCTCTGCCTCTGGCAAGTCCTGCACAAGCGCCACATCGTTGTCAGTGTCCTTCAACTGATAAAGTTCAGTTTCTCTTTGATTCGTCCAGACGATGGTATCGACGTCGGTGGCATTCACATAATATTCGCCATTGCAGTCGCTGACGGTACTTTGCTCCTTACCCTTGACGCTCACCAGCACACCGGATATTGGATTGTCATTCTGATCATTGGCATAACCTTTCACAGTACGGGTTGCCGGCAGGTATCTGATGTCGGTAATGGTCCGTGCATTGAGTGCCAAAGCACAACCGATAACTGGCAGTGCATAGAGCAGTCGGAAGATGTGCGAAGGCTTTGACCTGTGGCGGGCCATCATCAAGAAACGACTTCTCAAGGTTTTCTGACTGATGCCGTTGGTCATGGCGTAGCGGCTCGTTGCGTTGGCACGCTCCATCAGTAGCGAGAGGTAATGATGGGTGTCGATACCGCATGCGAGTACGACTTCATCGGCCTCGTACTCATGGACAGTGCGGAGGTCTCTTCTCATCAGCCAGGCAGCAGGATTGAACCATTGCAAAGCAAGGACCAGTTCCATCAGCAAGATATCTACGGAATGGTAGCTCTTTATATGGGCTTGCTCATGTGCCAGCAGGGCTGAATCATGCGCCTCGAAGTCGGCACGAGAGAGAACAATTGTATTCCACCAACTGAAAGGCGCAAGATTCTGCTCGCTGACGGCAATCATCGTACCGTCAGGTTGGGGATGGCGTTCGCAGTTATTGACAAACCTGATGATTCTGTCTATAGACCAGACCGTCCTAGTAAGTGTCGTCACCATGCCTGCCAGACAGATGACGGTGAGGACTGCCACCCACATGTCTCCGTTTCCTTGCACCGCATTGACAGTAGGGTTATCCTCTGCCAGTGCTGAGAGCACTGTCTCCGGCTGTGCTGTGACCACCGTTTCATGTAGTGTAATTTCGCAGAGCGGAAGGGTGAATGCCGCCAATACCGACAAAAGCAGCACCGCGCGGTTCAGGCGATGGAAGGTCTCGCGCTTCATCAGCAGGCGGTAGAACAGCCAGAACACTGCTAGCAATATCGCCACCTTGCTATTGTATATCAGGAAATCGCTCATTGCTTCTTTGCCTCAATCGTTTCCATCAACTGCTTCAACTCCTCCAGCTCCTTCTCGTCGTAGTGCTCCTTTTGCACAAAGAAACTGACGAGCGAGGCAAAGGAGCCTCCAAAGAAGGTATCCTTGACATCCATAATATAAGAATAGGTGTAGTCCTCCTTGCTTACCAAAGGAGTGAATCGATTGGCCTTGCCCACCCGCTCTGGTTTGACGAAGCCCTTATCAGTCAGTATCTTCATAAACGTGAGAATCGTCGTATAGGCAGGTTTGGGCTCAGGATATTGGTCTATAATATCCTGGATGAATCCCTGTTGCTCGGGCAGACTCCACAAGATATTCATCACCTGCGTCTCAGCCTTGGTCAATTGCTTTTTCTTTTCACTCATAAACGTTCGTTGTTGAATCTGGGTGCAAAGATAAACTAAATATTTAGTAGCACAAAGGGAAAACAACTAAACTTTTAGTATTTGACATTGTTTAACAGTTTTGTATCTTCTTCCTTATCCTATACGAAATGGGTATGGGAGACCGCTTGGCGACAGAAATAGTCGCTAATAGAGGTAGTTTGGGCGTACATAATTTTGCGTAAATCGCAGAGTTACTCGCCGTGTAAGGCACCTTTACTCGGCATGTAAGCAGTCGTTACTCGGTATGTAAAGGCCCTTTACTCGGTAGGTAATACATACAGATACAGTAAATACAGTATATTTATTAAAATCATCACGCGTAC
>CAMVQS010000103.1 GCA_947169685.1 uncultured Prevotella sp.
GCCGGCACCAAGTCGAGCCTGGCCTACATGTACTGGAAGGAGACGGGCGACCTCTCTGTGTGGAAGGGCATCGCTCAGGATGCCATCGTGATGAACACCGACGACCTGCTCTGCGTGGGTGCTGTTGACAACATCCTCGTCAGCTCCACCATCGGACGCAACAAGATGCTCGTACCAGGCGAGGTTATCTCAGCCATCATCAACGGTACCGACGAGCTGCTCCAGGAACTGCGCGAGATGGGTATCGGCATCTATCCCACCGGAGGTGAGACGGCTGACGTGGGCGACCTTGTCCGCACCATCATTGTGGACAGCACCGTCACCTGCCGCATGAAGCGTAGCGACGTCATCGACAATGCCAACATCCGTCCGGGTGACGTCATCGTGGGACTCTCCTCAACAGGTCAGGCCACCTACGAGAAGCGTTACAACGGTGGCATGGGCTCTAACGGACTGACCTCGGCACGTCACGACGTGTTTGCAAAATATCTGGCGGAGAAGTATCCTGAGAGCTTCGACCACGCTGTGCCCGATGACTTGGTATATAGCGGCAAGTACAAGCTGACGGACCAAGTTGAGGGCTCGCCCGTAAATGCCGGTCAGTTGGTGCTCTCTCCCACCCGCACCTATGCTCCTGTCATCAAGAAACTGCTCGACGAGCTGCGCCCCGAGATTCACGGTATGGTACACTGCACAGGCGGTGCACAGACAAAGGTGCTGCACTTCGTCAGCCCGAACTGCCGCATCATCAAGGACAACATGTTCCCTGTTCCGCCACTCTTCCGTGCCATCCACGACTGTTCTGGCACCGACTGGCGCGAGATGTACCAGGTGTTCAACATGGGCCACCGCATGGAGATCTATGTTCGTCCCGAAGTTGCCGACAAGGTCATTGCACTTAGCCGTTCGTTCAACATCGACGCACAGGTGGTGGGCCACATTGAGGAAGGCCCGAAGAGCCTGACCATCAAGAGTGAGTTCGGCACGTTCAACTACGAATAAGTATAAGAACAGAAACATCATGAACGGACTTTATACAATTATCTTGCTCATACTGAGTAACGTCTTCATGACGCTTGCCTGGTATGGGCATTTGAAGCTTCAGGAGACAGGTGCCAGCAGCAACTGGCCGCTGTTTGGCGTCATTGTCTTCTCGTGGGGCATCGCCTTCCTGGAATACTGTTGTCAGGTGCCCGCCAACCGTCTTGGCTTTGTCGAGAACGGCGGTCCCTTCAACCTCATACAGCTGAAGGTCATCCAGGAGTGCATCTCGCTGGCCGTCTTCTGCATCATCGCCAACATCATGTTTCAGGGCACGCACCTGCACTGGAACCATATCCTGGCCTTCCTGCTGATTATCTGTGCCGTCTATCTGGTCTTCATGAAATGACGGTCGCTGAGCGCATACAACGACGCTTCGGACGGGCCGTAGGGCAATACGGGCTCATTGATGACGGTGACCGCATCCTGGTCGGACTGTCCGGCGGAAAGGATTCGCTGTGCCTGCTGGAGCTGCTGGCACGTCGTTCACGCATACAACGCCCGCAGTTCACGGTCGAAGTGCTTCACGTACGCATGGAGAACATTCATTATGAGACGGACACCACCTATCTCCAAGATTTCTGCCAGCGCTTGGATGTTCCCCTCCACATCATCACCACCTCCATCAACCTTCAGCCTTCCTCCCTCCACCATCATCCCAAGCCTCCCTGTTTTCTCTGCTCTTGGCAGCGTCGCAAGCAGCTCTTCAACGTTGCCCAACAGCTCAACTGCAACAAGATTGCCTTAGGACATCATCAGGACGATATCATCCATACCGCATTGATGAACCTCACCTTCCAGGGACAGTTCTCTACCATGCCTGCCCTGCTGCGTATGAAGAAGATGCCCCTGACGGTCATACGTCCCCTCTGCCTGGTGGAAGAGGCCGACATCCGCACCTATGCCGAGGAGCAAGGCTACGAGAAGCAGCTCAAGCAGTGCCCCTACGAACATGTCACTAACCGCACGGATATTCAGGACATTTTCGACCGCATGCAGCAGTTGAACCCAGAAGCCCGCTACTCCGTTTGGAACGCGCTCGAGGCGGCCGGAAAACTCACGGAATATTAATAAAATTTAAATCTAGCTGCCATCAAACCTTACCTGTTCAACTTTTTTGTATCTTTGCTTTCTAAACAAGTGGTTATAATGAATCATTATCATCGTTATATCGTACTATGCTGCTGCCTCTGTATGGCAATGACACTCTCGGCTCAACGCACCAAGAAGCGTCCGGTCAAGAAGCCTGTTGTCGTGGAGACACCTGTCGATCCGCGTCTGCAGCGTATGATACAAAACACGCAGCGCATCGTTGTTATCGACAGCATGGTGGTACCCAGAAACGAGATTCTGAGCCACATAGAACTGACGCCAAGAACAGGCCTGATAAAACAGGACGGTGAGACCTACAGCTTCCAGAACGAGATAGGAACACGGAAGATATACGTTAATGATAATAGATTATACGCCAGCGAATTAATCAATGGTAGTTTTACTAATGATAAAGAGCTGAATGGCATCTATTTTGCTGCTGCCGTTGATACGCTCAACTGCCCGTTCCTCATGAATGACGGACATATCCTCTACTTCTCTGCCAAGGGTAGCGAGAGCATTGGTGGCTACGATATTTTTGTCACCCGCTACAACTCAGAGACACACAGCTACCTGAAGCCGGAAAACATCGGCATGCCGTTCAACTCCGATGCCGACGACCTGCTCTATCTCATTGACGAAGGCTTGAATATCGGCTATTTTGTCACTACACGCCGTCAACCCGAAGGCTATGCCTGCATCTACCGCTTCATTCCGACCGAAGCGCGGCAGACCTACAGCGAGCGTTCCGAGGAAGAACTGAAACGTTTGTCTGTCCTTCAAAGCATTGCCGACACATGGGAGGACGGTAGCGCACGCAAGGAAGCGCTGGCACGTCTCAATACCCGGACGTCAGCGTTCAGTCCCCAGCATCCGACAAAGACGATGGCCTTCGTCATCAACGACCGTACTACTTACACCAGCCTGGCTGATTTCCGTTCGGCAGAGAACGCCACACGCTATCGTCAGCTACTCGACCTTCAGGCACAAGAGCAACAGCTCGCACGCGCCCTCCAGGTGTCGCGCACGGTCTATCTGCATGCTGCAGCCGATAAGCGTCAACAGCTCCGCGACGACATCCTGCGCGACGAGGCGCAACTCGAACAGCTGCAACGCGACATCCACTCGTTGGAGAAAGACATACGTAATACAGAGAACCAATTTATTAACAACTTAAATAAATAGCCTATGAAAAAGTTATTTCCTGAGTCCGAGTTGATTATCAACGGTGATGGCTCATGTTTCCATCTTCACCTGAAGCCCGAATTCCTGGCTGACAAGGTTATCCTCGTGGGTGACCCCGCACGAGTAAACACCGTCGCTGCTCATTTCGACAGTATTGAGCACGAAGTATCGAGCCGCGAGTTCCACACCATCACAGGTACCTATAAGGGCAAGCGCATCACCGCCCAAAGCCACGGTATCGGATGTGACAACATTGACATTGTAGCCAACGAGCTCGACACACTGGCAAACATCGATTACAACACCCGTGAAGAGAAGCCCGAGCACCGCACGCTGACAATGGTACGCATCGGTACCTGCGGCGGCCTGCAACCCTTCACTCCCACCGGCTGCTTCATCGCATCTGTCAAGAGCATCGGCTTCGACGGTCTGCTGAACTACTACGCAGGACGTAACGACGTGTGCGACCTGAAGATGGAAGAGGCATTCAAGGAGCACATGCAGTGGAACCCCATCAAGGGTGCACCCTATGTTGCTGTGGCCGATCAGGACCTCATCAACCAGATTGCCGGCGACGATATGGTCAAGGGCTATACCGTTGCCTGTGGCGGCTTCTACGGCCCTCAGGGACGTCAGCTGCGTGCAGCTGTCGGCGATCCTGACCAGAACAAGAAGATTGAGTCGTTCGAGTATGAAGGCATGAAGATCTGTAACTTCGAGATGGAATCATCCGCACTTGCCGGTCTTGCTGCCCTTCTCGGCCATCGCGCCATGACCTGCTGTATGGTCATTGCCAACCGCTATGCTCAGAAAATGAACACTGATTACAAGAACAGCATCGATACTCTCATCGAGAAAGTACTTGACCGTATCTAAATGAACGATACAATATGTGCTTTGGCCACCGCCCCTGGTGGTGCATTAGGAATTATCCGCATCTCGGGCCCCAAAGCCCTTGATGCGGTTTCTGCCATCTGTTCCGTACGCTGCAACACCGTTGCACCCAATACCGTCCACTTCACCCACATTGTCGAGTATGATGCTGTATCACAGCATCATACTCCCATCGACGAGGTGCTGGTTTCCGTTTTTCGCGCCCCTCACAGCTACACAGGCGAAGACAGCGTGGAAATCAGCTGTCACGGTTCTTCCTATGTGCTGAATAAGGTCCTTGAGCTGTTAGTTCAGCAGGGCTGCCGCATGGCAGAACCAGGCGAGTTTACGCAACGTGCGTATCTCAATGGTAAGATGGACC
>CAMVQS010000104.1 GCA_947169685.1 uncultured Prevotella sp.
GCAAGGTAAAGCGCTCGCATACCTACACGCCGATTGACGAGGCGGTGAATCCGGTAACCCCCTAAGGGTCCCTCCAGACCTCCCCTGTTTAGGGGAGGCTCTTTACCCCGACTATTAACCTTAAACCACTAAGAAAATGAAAAACAAAGAAACTTGGAAACTGATCTTGCAGATGATTGCAAGCATCGTGACGGCAGCTCTGACTGCCCTTGGAACGACCTCCTGTATGGGTCACGGACCCATCAACCTCTAACAAGAAAGCCTGCTCACAAAAGCAGGCTTTCTCATGACAGTAGGGACAGGTACATTGACACATTGGCGCTTTGCAGGAGTTTATTAATCCTCTAACGCTCCGATGATTTCCTGAACGGAGTGATAGCCATGCCGGTCGAGCCAGTCGTTGATGCCGTCGCGCACCTTGATGGTGACGGCAGGATCAATGAAGTTGGCCGTACCTATCTCAATAGCCGTTGCACCAGCCATGAGGAACTCAATGGCATCGGTAGCTGTCATGATGCCACCCAGACCTACCACAGGAATCTTTACCGCCTTGGCCACCTGCCACACCATGCGCAGGGCCACAGGCTTGACGGCAGGACCTGAGAGTCCGCCCGTGTTGATGCTCAGCGTCGTACGGCGCTTCTCAATGTCGATGGCCATACCCATGAGCGTATTGATGAGCGACACAGCGTCGGCACCCTCAGCCTCGCAGGTACGCGCGATGTCCGAGATATTCGTCACGTTGGGCGACAGCTTGACAATCAGCGTCTTATGGTAAGCCTTACGCACAGCCCTGACCACGCTTTCAGCACCTGAACAGGTGACACCGAAGGCCATTCCGCCGTCCTTCACGTTAGGACACGAGATGTTGAGCTCGATGGCAGGGATATGCTCCAGCGCATCAATGCGTGCAGCACACTCAGCATAGTCGTCAGGCGAAGAGCCGCTGACGTTGACAATCATGTTCGTACCGATATCCTTAATTTGCGGATAGATGTGCTCACAGAAATAATCCACGCCCTTGTTCTGCAAGCCCACGCAGTTCAGCATGCCGCTGGGCGTTTCGGCCATGCGCGGATAGTCATTGCCCTCGCGGGGACGCAGCGTGGTACCTTTCACGATGATGCCACCCAGCTCGTCGAGGGGCACAAAGTCCTGAAACTCCAGTCCGTAGCCAAACGTACCAGAAGCCGTCATCACAGGATTCTTCAGCTTCAGTTCACCAATATTTACATTCAGATTTGCCATAATAGTCGTTTTGTATCAAACACTGGTCCTTCCTTGCAGACGCAGAGGTTGCCCTCCGTCGTCTTCTCCACACAGCACAGACAGGCACCCAGGCCACAGGCCATCAGGTTCTCGAGCGATGCCTCGCACGCCACGCCCAACTTGTCAGCCAGTCGCGAGACGGCCACCATCATGGGCTTGGGACCACAGGTGGCAATACGCGTAAACTGCTCCTGTCCCAGCAACGAGTGGTTGGTTACGAAACCGCGCTCGCCCTCGGAGCCGTCCTCAGTAGTGACGAACACGCGTCCATACTTACGGAACTCGTCGAGCATCAGCAGGTCCTTTGACGTGCGTGCACCCAGCAGGAACGTAGGCTCGCAGCCTCTTTTCTTCATCTCAGCACCCATGTAGAGCAGTGGTGCCACTCCTACTCCACCGCCCACCAGCAGCAGACGCTCGTCAGCCGTCTGGGGAAGCGTGAAGCCGTTGCCGAGGGGCAGCACACAGTTCAGCGTGTCGCCTGCCTGCAGCGCAGCCAAACGGCGTGTGCCGTCGCCTATGGCGGCCACCAGCAGCCACAGCTCATTGGCCTCACGATCTACGAAGTTCACGGAGATGGGACGTCGCAGGAACGTGGTGGGAGATCCATCGACACGTACCTCGACGAACTGCCCGGGCACCATTTCTGGCAGTGGTTTCTTGTCAGTCAGTCGCAACAGCACATAGCGTTCGTGCACATGCTCGACGGCCTTTACCGTTAAATCCAGAATATATTTCTTCATTGCTTCATTGTTAGTTTTTTCGTTTTCACCTTCACCAGTTTGCCGTTCTTCCACTTGTAGGTCTCAAAGTAGAGGGCATCTACGTCTCGGATGCGACTGGTAATTTCTTTCTTTTGGACATCAAAGTCAGGTTCCTGTATCATGTCAAACTCCTCGACATTGTAGAAATCGCGCGTGTCAGGATTCCACACCCAAACGTTGTAGAGCGACTGCGTGTTGCCACGTCCACCCAAACCCGTAAAAATCATGAGGTCAGGTATGCCGTCGAAGTTGATGTCATCCTCTGTTACCCACTGCAGGTTGGTTTCCTGGTAATTGTCGAACGCCCCTGACAGGTCTTTCTCAATCACCCATTCAGCCGGTTTGTCGTTAGCCCACACCTCCACCTTGATCTGTTGCAGCCAGCCGTTATCGTCCTTCGTGAACGAGTGATGGAAAGTATAGGCGCTACGGTCAGGAAGCGTGAGCGCATTGGGCGTCATCACGAACCAGCCGGGCAGTTCAAAGCGCGACTGCATCTTCAGAGGAAACTTTTTGCCTGTCGTGGGGTTCTTCCACTCTCCGCGCACAAACTCGTAGTCGCCCTCCACCTCGGTAAATACCAGCGTAAAACGTCCCGTGATACCGCCGTCACGCTGATACTCCGTAAAATCCACCCTATACAGGTTCTCGCTGTTGCGCTCCTTGGGGTTCACCCTGCCGTAGTGTCCCACAATGAGGATGGGCGCAGGTTTCGAAGCGTTGGGATAGTAGATGTAGCCTGCCATGCGGCCGTCGAGATTTGACTGCCAGGCAATCTCTACAGGTGTCTTGCCGTTCAAGGTACCCACGAAAACATGGCTCTCAAGATACTTATCCACCTGTGCCGATGCTGTCAGTGCCATCAGCAACAGAACTGCAGTCAATATTTTTTTAATCATTCTTAATGGTCTTTTATCCTATTTCGCTGCGAAGTTACGAAAAAAATCTCTTATGCGTTTACTTTTTCTCTGAATTTTTCAAATTCTCTTGGTTTTCTTCTCGCTTATTCGTATCTTTGCCCCCATGAAAAGAATACTCTTTGTGTGTCACGGCAACATCTGCCGCAGCCCAATGGCAGAGTTCGTCATGAAGGACCTTGTGAGGAAGGCAGGGCGCGAGGATGAGTTCTACATTGAGTCGGCTGCCACCTCGACAGAGGAAATCGGCAACGAGGTCTATCCGCCTGCCAAGCGCAAGCTGGCCGAACACGACATCTCCTGCAAGGGAAAGACAGCACGCCAAATGACACGCGCCGACTACGACCGCTTCGACCTGCTCATCGGCATGGACGAATGGAACATCCGCAACATGACACGCATCTGCGGTGGCGACCCTGAGGGAAAAATCCATAAGCTGCTCGACTTCACCAACCGTCCCGGCGACGTGGCCGACCCTTGGTACACAGGCAACTTCGAAGCCACGTGGCAAGACGTTCTCCTGGGCTGCCAATGTCTCTGCCGAATTTAAAAGATTACTCACTAACTTAAAACTATAAGGTATGAAAAAAAGATTATTGCTAACAGTATTTGTTGCTTTTGCATCGATGATGGCAATAGCACAAGAGATGGTTCTTGAGTGTAGCTATACCAGTAACCAGTCGTACAAGACGCTGCTGGTTATCACAGCTGAAGGTGGCGAAGCCGTATCAATTGGAGGTGGCAAGAAGTGCCATTACGACCTTGATGTTCAAAGCATGGGCAATCACGTTGTGATACTGGCCCACAATGCAAGTTTGGAAAGTTGGGTGGATGACATCTACATCATTAGTGGAGGCAACAAGTGCTTCGTGGTGTCACCAGCGATGTCAGCAGGAAACAACTTCGCTACGTTGAATGTTGAAGAGATTGAAGGCGAATCCAAAATTGCAGCCAAAAAGCGTGAGTACGGTCTGACGAATAGCTACCGCAACAAAGGAAAGTCGTCACTTTAATAGCATCACAAAAACAAAGACATTGCCTTTCGGCGATGTCTTTCTTTTTTGGGTGCCCGGACGGACTCGAACCGTCGACATTCAGAACCACAATCTGACGC
>CAMVQS010000105.1 GCA_947169685.1 uncultured Prevotella sp.
CGGCTACGGCTTCGACTACCGTATGGCCATGAACATTCCCGACTACTGGATCAAGACTATTAAAGAGGTACGTGACGAGGACATCAACGTCTGCTCTATCTTCTGGGAGGTCAAGAACCGTCGTCCTGACGAGAAGACCATCTCCTACTGCGAGAGCCACGACCAGGCACTCGTGGGCGACAAGACCATCATCTTCCGCCTTATTGATGCCGACATGTACTGGCACTTCGCCAAGAAGGACGTCAACGACCTCGCACAGCGTGGCATCGCCCTGCACAAGATGATTCGTCTCGTGACTGCAGGCGCCATCAACGGCGGCTACCTCAACTTCATGGGCAACGAGTTCGGACATCCCGAGTGGATTGACTTCCCGCGTGAGGGCAACGGCTGGTCGTACAAGTACGCACGTCGTCAGTGGAACCTCGTTGACAACAAGGACCTGTGCTACCACTGGCTGGGTGACTTCGACCGCGAGATGCTCCGTGTTATCAAGAGCGTGCGCAACTTCCAGGACAAGCCCGTTACCGAGATATGGCACGATGACGGTGACCAGGTGCTCTGCTTCATGCGTGGCGACCTTGTCTTCGTGTTCAACTTCTCACCGACACGCTCTTATACCGACTACGGATTCCTGGTACCTACCGGTTCCTATGACGTGGTACTCAACACCGATGCGAAGGAGTTTGGTGGCAACGGATTTGCCGACGACAGCGTGACGCACATCACCAACTACGACCCGCTATACGTC
This sequence comes from uncultured Prevotella sp., assembly GCA_947169685.1. Taxonomy (GTDB): domain Bacteria; phylum Bacteroidota; class Bacteroidia; order Bacteroidales; family Bacteroidaceae; genus Prevotella. The sequence continues at coordinate 749 of CAMVQS010000105.1, forward strand.
CAGGACAAGAAGGAGTGGTTGAAACTCTACATTCCTGCTCGTTCGGCTGTCGTGCTGAAGAAGAACTAAATATAAAAGGAAGACTCCCAAGGGTGGGGGTCTTCCTTTTTCTTTCTCCGCGTTTTTTCCAGTTCAATGCCGCGCCGCGCGCGAACTGCTCATTTGATGACGCGCTTGCGTCCGTTCTCAATGACGACACCTCGGTATTCCTCGCCTACACGCTGACCTTGCAGGTTGTAGCGTGTACCGTCGTGCTGTGCAGAGACCGTCGTGCCGACAATGCCCGACGGGCTGCCGCCTGTGATGACGACCTCGGTACTTGTCGGAATAGCGCTGCCGTCGGCATTGAGTACCCAAATGCCGTCGTCCGAGATGCGTGCTCCCGCAGGCTGCGTGACGCTGACACCCTCGCCAAGCTGTATGCCACCACGTACTTCTATCTGCCCACGGCCTCCATCGTATGCACCCGAGGCTTTGAGCGTACCATAATTGATGACCAGTTTGGCATTGGTATCTCCCGCGACACCTTGATTATATCCTATGCTGATGAGCGTGGCATTACCGTCAATGACAAGCGTTGCCCCTTCCTTGAGGTGTGTAGCTCTGTGTAGGATACCACCGACGGCTTTACAGGTCAGCGAACCGCTACCTGTCAGCGTTACCTTTGTATTATCACCGCACTCGAGTGGGTAGCCCCATATCTTATCCACATCGTATAGGATTTCATTCTCGCCCACCAGCTCCAGAATCAAGCTCATGCTCCCACCGATAGCTAAAGTAGTGTAATAGCTACCGTTCAGTGCCTTCAGCTTGACGCCGTTGAGCGTCAGCTTGGGTGTGCTGCCGTCGGTAGAGAATGTCACGGTGCCAGCTGTCAGCAGCCCTGCGTCGGTGAGCAAGGTGGTCAGGTTGTCCTTGTTGGCATCGGTCACCCGTACGACATCGTTGTCGAAATAAATGGGATAATCCTCCGCTTGTGCGGTGATGACTGCCGCCATAAGGACGGCGATGGAAAGTAAAAGTCTCTTTTTCATACGCTATAAGTTTTGTTGATGATGTTAATTGCTGCTTGCAAAGATAGGAATAATTTAGTTAATAAGTGTACCCTCCCCCCTAAATAATGTTAAGAGGGGCGAATTCGTTTCAATATAACTTCGCAGTCCGTCAGAAGAATACAGGTAACGCTGCGTTACTCGCCATGTAAGGCGCCTTTACTCGGTATGTAAGCAGTCGTTACTCGGTATGTAAGCAGGTGTTACTCGGTATGTAAGCAGGTGTTACTCGGTATGTAAGCAGTCGTATTATATAATGACAGTGTGACACGTATAATACTCAGCGTCTGACGTCCTCGCCTTCTTTCGGGAATGCGGGGACGTATTGCATTTCGCGGAGTATTCTCTCGCGGCGCTTAAGCATGTAGGGGCTGGGACGTGCGGAGTTGAACTTACGAGGATTGGGTAGGGTAGCAGCAATGAGAGCACACTGGGAACGACTGAGGTCAGCAGCCTGACAGTTGAAATGCCATTCGGCTACCGCGTCGGCCCCATAGATGCCGTTACCCATTTCTATGCTGTTGAGATAGACTTCCATGATGCGCTGCTTCGACCAGAATATCTCTATTAGCGTGGTGAAATAAGCTTCGAAACCCTTGCGAACCCAGGAACGGCCCGGCCACAGGAAAACATTCTTGGCGGTCTGCTGGCTGATGGTGCTGGCTCCGAGCTTGCGTTTCTCGGGGTGCTCGCGGTTACGGCGTGCAGCATATTCTATGGCTTTAAAGTCAAAACCGTGATGCTCCAGGAATCGCTGGTCTTCACTGGCCATCACAGCTACGGGCAGCGAAGGGGAGATACGTTCGAGCGGCATCCAATGATGGTGGAGCGTCAGCGACTCACCCGAGGCAAGCTGCTGTCCGCAACGGATGAACATGAGGGGTGTGAAATATACAGGTATGAAACGATAGGCAATACAGACGAGAATAGTGGAGACGAAAAACGCCACCACTATCCATTTTATTGTGTTTAATATGCGTTTCAGCAGTTTCTTCATTAGTTCAGGTTGCCTGCCTCAGCGTCATTAATCATCTGCTGGCTGGCATAGAGGTAAATCTCTACGCGGCGGTTCTGCTTGCGACCAGCCTCTGTGTCGTTGCTGGCAACAGGATTCTCCTGACCGAAGCCTTCAACAGACTTGATCTGACTGCTGTTGACACCCAGTGACAACAGATAAGAAGAAACGGCAGCTGCACGATCGACAGACAGGGCCTTGTTCTTCTCTACACTCTGCTCAGCGGTATAGCCGCGGAAGGGAACATTGTCCGTATAACCCTGAATGGCCACGTCGCACGTTGAATTGTTCTTCAGCACGGTAGCCAGTTCGCTCAGTGAAACCTTGGAGGCTGATGTCAAGTCTGACTTACCCGTTGCAAAGAAAATACCGCTATCGAAGGTTACCTTCACGGCTTCGAGTCCGTTAGCGTCAGTCACTTCCTGAACCTCAGCATTTCTGACCTGCTCGGCTTCTGCTCTCACCTTGTCCATGTGCTTACCGATGATGGCACCTGTTCCTGCACCTACGGCAGCACCTACGGCAGCACCAATGGCAGTGTTGCCTGCAATGTTACCAATAATACCACCCAGTACAGCACCGCCTGCGGCACCGATACCGGCTCCCTTCTGCAGATTGTTACAACCTGCCATCACAAGACCCAGACAAAGGGCCATAATCAATGATTTTACCTTCATTTTTCTTACTAATTTTTGATTAAACATTTGTTTCTTGGGGCAAAGATACAAAAAAGTTGAAAGTTAAGCATTGAAAGTTGAAAGTTTTTTGTACTTTTGTGCCAAATTTCAGAAATTTATCGATAAATACAATGGCAAAAGAATTAAAAGACCTGACAAAAAGAGCTGACAACTACAGTCAGTGGTATAACGATTTGGTAGTAAAAGCCGACTTGGCTGAGCAGTCTGCCGTACGCGGATGTATGGTCATCAAGCCCTATGGCTACGCCATCTGGGAGAAGATGCAGCAGCAGTTGGACAAGATGTTCAAGGAGACCGGCGCACAAAACGCCTACTTCCCCCTGCTGATTCCAAAGTCGTTCCTGAGCCGTGAGGCAGAACACGTGGAGGGCTTCGCCAAGGAGTGTGCCGTAGTGACCCACTACCGTCTGAAGGCTGCCGATGGCGGCGTGGTCGTTGACCCCGCTGCGAAGCTCGAGGAAGAGCTAATTGTACGTCCTACCTCAGAGACCATTATCTGGAACACCTATAAGAACTGGATTCACTCATGGCGCGACCTGCCCCTGATGT
>CAMVQS010000106.1 GCA_947169685.1 uncultured Prevotella sp.
CTACTGATTCAGTTAATAAAGAGAAAAAGTGTCTAGTGAAATCAGGAAAAGTCAACAATACACTTTTCACGTAATGAAACCCAACGATTCACGTAATGAAAAGGTGAGTTTCATGGCATGAAACTTTACTCGCCGAGTAAGCTGCCTTTACATACCGAGTAACGGGCCGAAACTCGGTATGTTTCGATGCGAAACTCGGTATGTTTCTCCTTGACAATGGCAAGGGCTCCGATTTTCCAAAAATGAGGACGTTTCGTCCCAAAGAGACAACACTTACCATCAACACGCTGAGCCCCCGATATACACTACGTTTGGAGCATGGTAAATGCTTTCTCAACACTTACTTATCACTTACCAAACACTTACCATAGATGTATTTATCAGCAAAATCGAAAGATGGTAAGTGTTGGGGTAAGTCTATGGTAAGTGTATGTTAAGTCTTCAACGAACACTTAACATGGCTGAAATCCTGTGTGTATCAAGCTTTCGGCCATACTATGGTAAGTGTTTCCTGCCTCGTCAGTCGGTATGTTTCTCCTGCCTACAACCTGAAGCGGGCAACGAGGGGAAGATGGTCGCTGAAGCCTCGCCGATAGCGCATGCCGTTATAGGTTCGGAAGGGCTTTACACCGCCATATTTCTCGTCGTCTTCCAGGAGAAACGGCTGGTCGTTGACGTAGCAGCTGTCAAGCTCCTGACGAAGTGACGAACTGACAAAGATGTGATCGAGGCTGGCCCATAGACCTTGAAAGCGATAGGTGCCACGAGCTCCATGATGGCCTACGGCTGTCTTGGAAGCGTTGTGCAAGCCCTGTGCTTCCAGGTATTGCAAAGAGGCATCATCCACATAGTCGTTGAAGTCGCCTGCCACCAAGATAGCGGCATCTGGCGAAAGGGCACGTATAGAATCGACGGACTGCATGAGCCGTTGGGCTACATGGCGTCGAAAAGGTCTCGTCTCACGCTCTCCTCCATAACGACTGGGGGCATGCACGACAAAGACATGCAGCGTGTCGCCAGACATCACGCGTCCGCTGACATAAAGGATGTCGCGGGTGGGACGCATATCAGGAAGCGGAACAATACGAAGTGGATAATGGCGTAACAGTTGGAAGGAGAAAGGTTGGAAGAGCAAAGCAACATCCAGCCCACGCTCGTCGGGCGAACAGGTCATGACATAGTCGTAACCTGCATTGCGCAGCAGCGAACGACGTGTCAAATCGTGGAGAACGGAGTCGTTCTCAACCTCCACCAGCGCCACCAAATCGGGCAGCTGGTAGGTGACGGTATCGGGAGTACAGGAAATAATGGTGCGGCCGATGTTATCGAGCTTTCGCCAATAACGTCGTGGTGTCCATTGCCTCCCTGAAGTAGGCAGGAACTCCATGTCGTTCTTCAAAGAGTCGTGCTTACAGTCAAAGAGATTCTCACAGTTCAGTTCCACAAATGTGAGGAATCCTGAAAGAACAAGGGTGGCAATGGACATCAGCAACTATGATTCTTCCGCAAAGGCAGCAGCCTCAGCAGCAGCAATAATATCTTCGCGTGAGCGTTCGGTAGGTGTGGCCTTGATATCGTCCAGCGAGAACTCGTCAGGAGCCTCCTCCATCCTCCCCCCATTAGGGGAGGCTTTTTGCACTTCGGGACTTCCCCCCAATGGGGGGGATGAGAGGGGGGCTTGGGATTTGTTTTCAATGATAAAGTCCTCTTTCTGCTCCACATCAGGGACGGTCTGCACAGGCTCTTCTTCCATTTTCGTGCGTTCTGTCTTGGCGGCAAACACAGCATCTATGAACTGCGGTTCGCGTCGGAGACGTTGTAACGTGTCCTTCGACGCCAACTGCTGGCTCTCCTTCTTGGAATATCCTTTACCCTTACAACCTTCGATGCCCTCTATGACAGCCACACACTCAAAGACAGGACTTCCACTCTCGTCTTTCGACTGGCTTATTTGCCTGAACTCCATGTGCACGCGGTTCTTTTGTGTCCACTCCAGAAGTTTCGACTTAAAGTTCACCTCCTTGTAAGCCACCTTGTCAATATTGATGAGCTGTTTCAAGATACGCTTCTTCATAAACAGCATGCATGCATCGTATCCGCGATCAAGATACATGGCACCCACCAAGGCTTCAAAGGCATTACCGCCCATGTAGCTGTTGTGAGACGTTGACTGTCCATTGGACTTGATGAGCTGCATGAGCCCCATCTCCTGTGCCAGGCGACCTAACGTCTCACGCTGGACAAGTTTGGAGCGGGTGTTGGTTAGGAAACCTTCTCGCTTACCGTCGAAGTGACGATAGACAATATCGCCTACCACAGCATCGAGAATGGCATCACCCAGGAACTCCAACCGTTCGTTATTGAGCGGTCGCCCTTTGGCATTGCGTTTGGAGACGCTCTTGTGCATCAAGGCCAGCTTGTAGTATTCAATATGACGCGGATAGAAACCGGTCATTTCGTAGATAGCAGAAAAAAGCTCCTTATCCTTGCGGAAAGGGAGCTTAATTCTATCAATGAGGTTACTGTTATTCAGCATACTTAACTTCGTTGAGTTTTCTTTCGTTCGAAAATGCAAATGCTATTTGCATTTTACTCACTTATCCGAAAACTTTCGGAAAACTACGCAGGCGTTGTGACCACCGAAGCCAAAGGTATTGCTGAGACCAGCACGTACCACACGCTTCTGAGCCTTGTTGAAGGTGAAGTTCAGATTGTAATCAATCTCCTCGTCCTTATCGTTCTCATCGTGGTTAATCGTCGGCGGGATAATATCGTTCTGAACAGCCAGTACGGTAGCCATAGCCTCAACAGCACCGGCAGCACCCAGCAGGTGACCAGTCATAGACTTGGTGGAACTGATGTTCAACTTGTATGCTGCATCACCGAAGACCTCCTTAATGGCCTTAGCCTCAGAGATATCACCTACGTGAGTCGATGTTCCGTGAACATTGATGTAGTCAATATCTTCAGGCTTCATGCCGGCATCCTCGAGAGCATTCTGCATCACCAGCTTGGCACCAAGTCCCTCAGGATGAGAAGCCGTAATATGGTGAGCATCAGCACTCATACCTGCACCTACCATCTCAGCATAAATCTTGGCGCCACGAGCCTTAGCATGCTCCAGTTCCTCGAGAATCAGACAGCCGGAACCCTCAGCCATGATGAATCCATCACGGCTGGCGCTGAAAGGACGGCTAGCCTTCTCGGGCTCATCATTACGCGTTGAAAGGGCATGCATAGCATTGAAACCACCAACACCAGATGCGCAGATAGCAGCCTCGGCACCACCAGCAACAATAGCGTTAGCCTTACCCAGACGAATGAGGTTGAAAGCATCGGCCAGCGCATTGCTTGAAGAAGCACACGCAGAAGAGGTGATATAGTTGGGACCATGGAAACCATACATGATGGAAATCTGGCCAGCTGCAATGTCAGCAATCATCTTCGGAATGAAGAACGGATTGAACTTAGGACCATCAGCCTCATGAACACCATAATACATCACTTCCTCTTCGAAAGTCTTGATACCTCCAATACCTACGCCATAGACAACACCGATGCGGTTCTTGTCCTCTGCCTCAAGATCCATACCGCTATCTTCAACAGCCTGCTTTGCAGCAATCAAAGCCAGCTGTGTATAACGGTCCATCTTACGAGCCTCTTTACGGTCAATATAGTCGTTTACATTCAGGTTCTTAACCTCACATGCAAACTGTGTCTTAAATTTTGATGCATCGAAAAGTGTAATAGGTGCAGCACCGCTTACTCCGTTGAGCAGGTTATTCCACATCTCTTCAGGAGTGTTGCCCACGGGCGTAACAGCACCCATACCTGTTACAACTACTCTTTTTAATTCCATAAACAAAAAATAAAGCATAAGGGTTGCTTCGAGTACGAAGCAACCCTTATGTTATAAAACAATTTATTTTGCGTTTTCCTCGATGTAAGCGATAGCATCACCAACAGTACCAATCTTCTCAGCCTTGTCGT
>CAMVQS010000107.1 GCA_947169685.1 uncultured Prevotella sp.
AGGGTAAGAACACCGCTATCTTCTTCGGTCTGTCTGGTACAGGTAAGACCACGCTGTCAACCGATCCGAAGCGTCTGCTGATTGGTGACGACGAGCACGGTTGGGACGACGAGGGTGTGTTCAACTTCGAGGGTGGCTGCTACGCCAAGGTTATCAACCTCGACAAGGAGAGCGAGCCCGACATCTACAACGCTATCCGTCGTGACGCTCTGTTGGAGAACGTTACTGTTGACGCTAACGGCAAGATTGACTTCGCTGACAAGAGCGTAACCGAGAACACCCGTGTAAGCTATCCTATCAACCACATTGAGAAGATTGCCCAGAAGGTGAACGGTAAGAGCGCTGGTCCTGAGGCTAAGAACGTTATCTTCCTGAGCGCTGACGCATTCGGCGTACTGCCTCCCGTATCTATCCTGACTCCGGAGCAGACGAAGTACTACTTCCTCTCTGGTTTCACAGCTAAGCTGGCTGGTACAGAGCGTGGCATCACAGAGCCCACTCCTACCTTCTCTGCTTGCTTCGGCCAGGCATTCCTCGAGCTGCACCCCACCAAGTACGCTGAGGAGCTGGTAAAGAAGATGGAGAAGAGCGGTGCCAAGGCTTACCTCGTAAACACTGGTTGGAACGGTACTGGCAAGCGTATCTCTATCAAGGATACACGTGGTATCATCGACGCTATCCTGGGCGGTGCCATCCTGAAGGCTCCCACCAAGAAGATTCCTTACTTCGACTTCGAGGTTCCCACAGAGCTTGAGGGCGTAGCTACCAACATCCTCGATCCTCGCGACACTTATGCTGACGCAGCTGAGTGGAACAAGAAGGCTGAGGACCTGGCTGCACGCTTCATCAAGAATTTCAAGAAGTATGAGGGTAATGAGGCTGGTAAGGCACTCGTTGCTGCTGGTCCGAAGCTCTAAAAAACGGTTTTTGACCTACATCAAAATAAGGGGCGGTTTCTTCGGAAATCGCCTTTTTTTGTGCGTCTGAACATAAAAATGCAGTAATTTTGCACCAGTAATCGTGATGATTATAAGTTTTTTTTGTTATTCATTAGGTTAGTAGTTATAAATTAAGGTAAAGATTATGTTATTAGATTTACAAACAACGGTCATGTTAGCAGCAGTCGCCATTTTGACTGTATTAAGCGTTTTTGCGCTGATGCATGCTAATATCCGTTAGGAAGGAGCGCGGGGTGAGTGATTCATACCGCGCTCTTTTTTGTTAGAAAACCTAAAATATACCTTTTTTATAATATATTTAACTTAATAAAAGGCATAAAAATGTGGCTATTTGCAGAATTGTGCGTAAATTTGCACCCAAAATTAAAATAAAAATAGCTGATGAGAAGACTTTTCGGGCTGCTTGGTGTGGCCATCTCCGTCGTTCTGCTCTTTACCTCGTGCCTGAAAGGTAACGACGACACGGACCTTACACCCTATAATGATACGGCAATTACCGCCTTTACGCTGGGAACACTGAACCAGTACCTGCATACGACATCCTCAACGGGTGCTGACTCCACCTATAAGAAGACACTGACGGGCTCCGACTACAATTTTACTATTGACCAGCTCAAGCGCGAGATCTATAATCCGGACTCTCTGCCCGCAGGTACCGATGTGAAACACGTTATCTGCACCATCAGCAGCTATAACGGCGGTGCGGTTTATTACGAGAGCCTAACCAACCCCGACTCCCTGTATTATTACTCAAGCTCAGACTCCATAGACTTCTCGCAACCACGCAAGGTCCGCATCTACGCCTACAACGGAGCGAACTATAGCACCTATACCATTCGCATAAACGTACACCAGCAGGACGGTGACAAGTTCAGCTGGAACAAGATGAGCCAATACTCCGACGTTGCACAGGAGGACCTGAACACCATTCAGGCCAGACGTGAAATGGCTCAGGCTGCAGGCTTGAAGCAATACATTGGCCGCAGCACAACCGAGTTCTACGCCCTTGACAACAACAACAACCTGATGGTTTCGTCAGATAACGGACAGACATGGACGAAAGAGGAGCTGGACAATGATGCCAAGCTGCTGCCTACGGAAAACATCAGTTGCACCTACTATAATTACAGTACTTATAACGATATTGACTATGTGCTGATGATTGGTACCCGCAACGCTGAGACTTATCCACAGGACAAGACCATGCAAATATGGCATAAGCTCGTGGACTTCTCTGCCACAAGCCAGCCCTCCATCTGGGCCTACATGGAGGTAGCCGACAACAACAGCACGCAATACCTGCCAATTATGCAGAGTCCGTCAGTGTTTATGTATGCTGAGAAGCTCCTTTGCATTGGCCTGTATGAGGGAAAGATCAAGGTGTATGAGAGTCTGGACGGCGGCATTACATGGAATGAGAGTTCCATCATGACAATACCTGAAGAATTGCAAACGGGTAACCCTGTGGTGACGCTCCTTGACAGAGACAACTACATCTGGGTGGAACAGCCAGCAACAGGACAGCTCTGGCGCGGACGACTTAACAAATTGGGCTGGGACGAATGAGAAAACTGCTCTTCCTGATGCTCCTGCCTATTGCTTTGCACATACAGGCACAAAGTGAGCCGGAATATCGGGCCGAGGTTGGTGCCGGTATCGGAGCGGTCAGCTATCAGGGCGATCTGAACGAGAGTCTCGTTTCGAACCTGCAGCCCATGGGTTCGCTCATCGGGCGTTACAAGATGAATCCGCGCATGGCCTTGTCGCTGAACGTCAGCTATGGCAAGATCAAGGGCTCGGCCGACGGCACGAACACCTGGTTTCCTGGCATGGAGGGTACACGGGTGGAGTTCAACAACTCGCTCATTGACGCGTGTCTGAAATATGAATACAACTTCTGGCCTTATGGCACAGGGCGCGAATATCGTGGTGCACAACCCCTGACGCCCTACGTTGCGCTGGGCATGGGAGGAACGTTCGTCAGCGGGAACAAGAGCACAGCTACCGTGAACTTCCCGTTGGGCATGGGCGTGAAATACAAAGCAGGCCAACGCCTGAACCTGACAGTGGAGTGGCTGATGCACTTCTCGCTCAGCGACGAGTTGGACGGAGTAAAAGACCCCTACGGCATACGCAGCAAAGGACTGTTCAAGAATACGGACTGTTACACCACGTTGCAGGTATCGCTAACCTATGACCTCTGGGCAAAATGCAAGGTTTGCCACAATGATAAAGACTGATATGAAAGAAAAAATAGACATGAAACGAGTTCCTCAGCACATTGCCATCATCATGGACGGCAACGGTCGCTGGGCTAACGAGCGTGGAAAGGAACGCAGCTACGGACACCAGGCTGGTGTGGAGGCTGTGAGACGCATCACTTCCGAGTGTGTAAGTCTGGGTGTGAAGTACCTGACGCTCTATACCTTCTCTACGGAGAACTGGAACCGTCCGTCTGACGAAATAGCTGCTTTGATGGGACTGGTGCTCTCGTCTTTGGAGGATGAGATATTCATGAAGAATAACGTGCGGTTCCGTGTCATCGGCGACATGAACCGTCTGCCGAAGAACGTGCAGCAGAAATTGCATGAGACAGAGGAGCATACGGCCAAGAACGATGCAATGACAATGGTGGTAGCATTGAGCTACAGCAGCCGCTGGGAGATTACAGAGGCTGTTCGTAAAATTATGGCAGAGAAGCCACAGGAGATTACGGAAGAGACCATCAGCGAGCACCTGAACACCTACTTCATGCCAGACCCCGACCTGCTCATCCGCACAGGTGGCGAACTCCGCATATCGAACTACCTGCT
>CAMVQS010000108.1 GCA_947169685.1 uncultured Prevotella sp.
TCGAGGACGACTCGAAGACCAAGGCCTACTGGCCCCGTCTGCACTCGTTTGCCGTGGGTTTGAAAGGTGCGCCCGACTTGGCCAAGGCCAAGCTCGTGGCCGACCATATCGGTACCGTGCATCACGAAATCAACTATACCATCCAGGAGGGTCTCGATGCCATCCGCGATGTCATCTATTTCATCGAGACCTACGACGTCACCACCGTCCGCGCCTCTACGCCGATGTACCTGTTGGCGCGCGTCATCAAGTCGATGGGTATCAAGATGGTGCTCTCCGGCGAGGGTGCCGACGAGATTTTCGGTGGCTATCTCTATTTCCACAAAGCGCCGTCGGCCAAGGATTTCCACGAGGAGACCGTTCGCAAGCTCTCCAAGTTGCACCTCTACGACTGTCTGCGTGCCAACAAGAGTCTTTCGGCCTGGGGTGTCGAGGGTCGTGTGCCCTTCCTCGACAAGGAGTTCCTCGATGTGGCCATGCGCACCAATCCTGAGGCGAAGATGTGCCCTGGCACTACCATTGAGAAGAAGATTGTTCGCGAAGCCTTTGCCGACATGCTGCCAGAAGCCGTCGCTTGGCGCCAGAAGGAGCAGTTCAGCGATGGTGTAGGCTACTCGTGGATTGACACCCTGAAACAGATGACCTCAGAAGCCGTCACCGACGAACAGATGGCGCATGCTGCCGAGCGTTTCCCCATCAATCCGCCAAAGAACAAGGAAGAGTATTACTATCGCTCCATCTTCGCCGAGCACTTCCCCAGCGACTCCGCCGCCAAGAGTGTTCCGTCAGAGGCCAGCGTAGCCTGCTCTACCGCCATCGCCCTGGAGTGGGATGCCGCCTTTAAGGGAATGAATGATCCTTCAGGACGTGCCGTCAAGGGCGTGCATGAACAAGCGTATTAAATAAGAAATGAGGGTTAACTAAGCAACCATTTCCATACAGGAATGACATTGATACCCTCCTCTGTAGTCTCTTCGTCGTAGGATATTAGGAAGCACTGCCAGTCGGAGTGTGACTTGCTGTATTTGACGAGGGGAGGAATCTCACGGTCTCTTGTCGATTGCTCTTTGATGCTGTATGATACTTGGATGGCAAGTTTTGCATCTGGTACTAGGAAATCGATTTCCTTGTCTGCAGAAAGATAGAACACGTTATCTTTGCCATACCTGCGACAGAGTTCTACGGCAACCATGTTTTCGAGCAATGAAGTTTCAGGATTAGTGAGGAACAAGTTCAGCAGTCCGTTGTCTATGAAATAGTATTTCTTCTGCGTTTCCTTTTCTGTCAGTTTGCCCACTTCGTTCTCTATGGGCAGTACCAGCCAACTGTCGGTGGTGAAGTCCACATAATCTATGGTGGTTGGTACACTAATGGGGCTGCCTGTAGAGACGATGATGTTCTTAAGCCTATTGAAAGATAAGGGCTGTTTGACGCTTTCTGCCATTTTCTTGATGAGAATGTTCATCACCCGCTCGTTCTTGACCTTGTTTCGTGCGCAGATGTCGCCCAGATATATCTTCTGATAGAGGCTCGACAGCATGGCTCGTTTATTTTTGAAGGAAAGGATTTCTGGCAGACCGCCATAATAGAAATATTCGTTCAGATGACGTTTAACTTCACTGCGCTGAACGGTATCGTACTGCCAGTGTTCTTTCAGTTCCACATGCTGAGCCGTAAGATATTCCTTTAGCGAATAAGGATAGGCATCAAGAATGAAAAAACGTCCGCCAAGGGTAGTGGCCACGTCCTTGCTGAGCATTTTTGCATTGCTTCCCGTTACATAGACCCGGTATTTAGCATCGGCCAGGCGACGCACGAACTTATCCCAATATGGGATATTTTGCACCTCGTCGAGAAAAACTACTGGTTTCTTGCCGTATAGTTCCAGATGGGCTTCCAACAGGCTGTTGAAGTCTTCTGCCTGAAATTCTGCCAGACGCTCGTCCTCAAAATCTATAAAGAGAATTTCGTCCCAGTTTTTTCCTTCTGCCTGGAGTTGGCGTACACGCTGATAGAGCATGTACGACTTGCCTGCATGGCGCACACCTACAATGACATAGTTGCCATTGGGTTCAAATTCGATGGGACGGTAAACTATTTCCGCTTCGTCTATCTCTCTCTGTTTGTTCATCAAACATTGCTTGATGATGTCCTTGCTGATGCTCATCGTTTAAACTTTAGTTTATAAGATTATATACTTTTTATAAAGTTTGGTTTACAAAAGTAACCATTTTCTTTTAAACTACAGTTAACAAAACAGGAAAATCTGCTATTTATTTGATTTATTTAACGAATCTGATTGATTGAAGTGTTTACCGCTATGTGATGTCGCCCGAGATGTACTCGAGCCTGGACCAGAGAAACTGGGTAGAAAGAAAACCTCCCCGCGCTTCGCAGCGCAGGGAGGCCATAATGTCTAACTTCTAATATTATTATTAACCAAAACTTCACATAAAGCTTATGAGAGTTTCTTTTTGAATCTGTGACACGGAGGGGTTAACCTCACCGTGTGCCTGTGACTTTGTGTCAGAATGCCAGGCAGGCACGAACATAGAATAAAGAATTTATTGGGCATTCGCTACAATGCAATAGCTGTAAGGTTTCGGTCCCCATTCTGTGATGGTAAATGTGCTATTGTCGGCAACGTTGGTGAAGTCTATATCATAAGTCTGATTCCACATGGCATTCCAACTTACCTCCGATGTGTTGTTTAGGCGAACAAGAACAAGTCCTGTATATGAAGGAGGAATATTGACAGTCCATTTGTCATTTACCTTGCTGAAGAGATACCAATTATTATCTCCACTACCAGCATTCCATACGAATGCTGCAAAACGAGCACCGTCTATATCCCATATGTTAGGTTCTAAGATGATGGTCTTCAAATCAGCTGCCGCAGCCACTGTTATTGTGTGCTGAACAAACTTGCCGGTACCGTCGGTAGCCTCAGCCTTGATGGTAGCTGTACCAGCGGCCTTGGCCTCAAAATTACCAGCGGCATCGATGCTAATGACATTGGCGTCGGTGCTGGTGAACTTAATCACCTGGTTGGAAACATTGTCGGGGAAGAAGTTAATCGGGTAAACACCCTTATCGCCTACTTCCATATAGTCAGGAAGCAGACC
>CAMVQS010000109.1 GCA_947169685.1 uncultured Prevotella sp.
TAGTATTAGTAGTCTATGTCTGGAGTAGTGCGTGTCTCGCCTATTCCACCATAGCTCTTTTCATTCTAGTCTTTATGATATGTCTATACTTGTTTTGAAAATAAAATGATCACCTACGGAAAGTCTTTCAAAAATACAGATTATTGATCATTTTATTTTCATTTTGAGGCTAAATTTCATTTTTTGATCATTTTATTTGGCCTAAAATGGCCGAAAAAAGCAACATGGAAAATCTTGGCGATTTGTCCATGTTGCTTATTTTCAATTAGTTACGCTTTTCTAAGCCGAATTAAATGATCAATACTCGTCCTCGTTGAACAGGAAGTCCTCTTTTGTGGGATAGTCGGGCCAGATGTCCTCTATACTTTCATAGATATCACCTTCGTCCTCTATCTCTTGCAGATTCTCCAATACTTCCAACGGTGCTCCTGAGCGAATGGCATAGTCAATCAGCTCATCTTTTGTTGCGGGCCAAGGTGCATCTTCAAGCTTTGATGCTAGTTCTAGTGTCCAATACATAGTCTTTTAATTTTAGTCATTTGTGAAATTTGGCGCAAAAGTAATATTTTTTTTCTTATTTACAAGCATTCTGCCATAATATTTCACTGCGACCAGCGTTAAAATTTATTTTTTTTGCCAAAGCGAACAGATAATCGCTCAATCGGTTCACGTATTGCTGCACTTCAGCACCCACTTCTGCCTCCTCAGCCAAGGCCACAATACGACGCTCTGCACGACGGCAGACCGTCCTGCAGATATGGGCCTGGGCTGCTGCCTGAGTACCACCCGACAGGATGAAGCCCTGCGCCTCGGGCAGTTCGCCCATCAGCTGGTCAATATGCTGCTCGAGCAGAGCAACGGCCCCCTCAGGCACTCGGGCCGACGGATACAGCTCCGTCGTGCTCTGGTCGGTTGCCAGGTGGGTGCAGACATTGAACAGCGTGTTCTGTATCTCCAGCACCATCGGACGTTCAGCGTCATCCTCTGCCATCAGCGCCACCAGCATACCCAACTGGGCACTCAACTCATCCACCGTGCCGTATGCCTCCAGCCTCACGTCACATTTCTTGACTCGCTTGCCGCCTACCAGACTTGTCAGTCCCTTGTCGCCACGGCGTGTATAAACCTTTGTAATTTTTCTCATATCCTTAAAAGTTAACAACGTAATTCTGCTTATATCGTTTCAGGTTGAAGAACACGATGCCGCAATAGTACAGGTCGAATGTCACACCCGTTCGCTCGTCCTGCTTCACCCGTTCCCAGAACGCCTGCGTCTCCTTGTCGCGCTTGATGTGCTCTACAATCAGCACCGAATGGGCATCCACATGCTGCAAGAGTTCTTCATAGAACGTCTCGTAGTCACCCGTCAGCGACATACGTCCCAGTTCCAGCACTCCTTCTGTCGCAGTGGTGCCCTTAGCCTTCTGGCATCCTCGCTGCATATACCTCATATACGCCTCCGTCTCCGGCTGATAATCAACAATCACCTTCGGCTGTCGCCAGTTAGCCATGCGGAAATACAGTCGGCAGAGCTTGCGCGTCTTCTGGTCGATGTCCGTCACGCTTTCCTGCAGGTCGTCGTAGGCGTAGTACGGCCAGTGTTCATTAATGACATAACGGATAAACCTGTAGTCATAAGGGGACTGAACACCAAAGCCACGACTATGGCGCATCCTCCTTATCCAGACTATCATCCGTTTCAGCTTATACATCGCTGGGGCTGTTGGCAAGCTTCTTCTTTACCAGGTTAACCTGAGAAACGATGGCGTAGTGGCCACTGGTATAAAGCCCCGTCTTACGCAGGTTGACAATGTCCTTTGCCGTCAAGACAATACGGTAGGTCTTTGCGTCCTTGTTCAAGAGCACACACCCCCACTCGTTCAGCTCGTTGTCATTACCCAACAGGGTGTTTTCGGTTTCGTTGTAGATGGTCTTTATCAACCAGAACCTGGATTCCTCGATACTCTGGTCGGTGGTATAGACAAACTCCAGCTTGTCACCCTCGTTAGCCGTCTCAAACACCTCAGGCTTAATAACGAAGCCTGCCTCCCAGTTGCCGAAGGCACAGTTGCCAGTCCAGATAGGAGATGATTCCCACGTGCCGTTGACCGGATTCAGATATACCCGTTTTACTGTCACCACAGAGGTATCGGAAGACTGAAGAGCCACCTCACTGACAGACGTCACGTCACTTCCGTCAAAATAACAGGTCAACGAAGAGATGCCTGCCTTACCCGTGGTCTTCAACTGGTCTGAAACCATGATCTGCGTGGGAACCTTCGTCGGCTCGGCAAACTCGAACGTGATGGACTCATAGCCCGACCAGTCAACAGGCATGTTGTGTTCCCTGAACGCGCCCACTAGTCCGCCCCATGGCAACGCATGGTAAGTGATGGTTCCATCGTCGTTCGTGACAAAACTCTCGTAGATGTTCCACGTACTGTTAAACTTCCATGTAAGGTCAAGGTCGTCTTTCTCGTCGCCGCCAATATTAGGCATACATGCAACCAGCAGCACAGATGACATGAGCATTAATAGTTTCTTCATAAGCATTTTTAATTATTTATCGGCAAAGTTACGACATCTTTATGACATTTCAAAACAATATCATTATTAATTGTAAAATAAACATCAAAAAAAGAAGCCCTGACTCATTGCTGAATCAGGGCTTCGTCGTTGAAAGGAGGCGGCTTCCTACTCTCCCGCATTGCATTGCAGTACCATCGGCGCA